>CACZBB010000020.1:14536-22109 GCA_902779245.1 uncultured Lachnospiraceae bacterium
AACCTGAATTCGGCGCGCCTCTTTCCCGGAGAGAGAGAGGATATCTTCGAGAAATGTTTGCTTCCAGAGTCTTCGGCCGGTCGAGACGTCAAAGCAGGTCAGCACATTTTCCTCTATGGCAAAGGCGTAGCCGTTTTCCGTCACGGCAAGGTTATCGTAGACATTTTCCTCAGTCTCTGAAAAAACACGCTCCCGCCGCTCCAGAGACCAGAGAACGAGGTTCTGCAGACTGTCCGAGATCAGAAGATATTTTCCCTCAGGGTCTGCGGAAAAAGAAACCGGCGTGCCCTCCAGGGAGATTTCCTGTGTGTTGACCAGGTTTTCCGGGAGACCTTTCATGGGCAGGTCATACAGCCGGGCAGCTTTTTCAAGGCCGTTTAGGAGATCCGGGTATTCCTGCAGCGCATCTTCCGACAGAAGATCCAGCGTGGAAAGACCCGTCCTCAGCGCGGATATGCGCATGCCTTTTTCCAGATACTCATATTCCAGAGTCTTGGCATTCAGAACTCTTTGCCGGACGCTTTCCGCATAATTTTTGGAGATCTGGCGGTTGCTCCACAGAAGAAAGATCGCCGCCGCGGCCGTGAGCGAAAGAAGACCTCCGGCAAGAAGGAGGCTTTGGCGGTGGCGGTAGCGCATTTCCCGACGGTAGAGGTCGTCGAAAGGACAGTCGAGGAGACACGCGGCCAGCCGCGTGGTTTCGATCTTTCGGACGGCGGAACGTTTGGAGCGAAAATCAATGGACAGAGGCTCAAGCTGACGAACAAGCGTGTCTGTATTCCCGTCCGCTTTTACGACGGGGATTTCTTCCTTTCGGAGAATCTCCGGAATCACCGGAACAGCAAATACAACGCTCGCTCGGAGCAGATGACGAAAAGCCAGTCGGAACGTTCCAGAGCTTTTGCGATTGCCGCAGGCAGGTCGGCAGCCCCGGAGAGATCGCTTTGATCCAGGAAGATTTTTCGAAACTTCTTTTTGCCCGTTCTTCCCTGTATTTCCTTTGGAATTCTGTAATGCTCGATCCGTGACTGGATCTCCCTCGCGATCCTCGTGTCAATGGGATGCTGGCGGTAAGAAATGAAGGCTTCATAGGTATTTTTTGCAGACATATAAGGCTCCTTTAGCTTTGGTTTCGGTAGGGGGCCGTAAGCTCCGTGAAGAAATCCAGCAGCAGAGAGTAATGAAAATCGATTATCTCAGGGTTTGAACAGACGCTTCTGGCGTCATAATCATAGGAAAGGCCGGGGTCCAACGACTCCCAGTCGTTGATGGAAAAAAGGCTGACTGCCAGCAAAACGGCCTGGTTTTCGTCAATGAGCTGAAAAACCCAGTCGGTATAGGGGCTCGAAGGATAGTCATAGGCGGCGAAAACAGAGCGGATATCTTCGAAAAAACCCGAGATCGGCGCATCGGGAAAAATCTTGAAGGAAAAACGGAGACGGTCCCCGGCGTTCACAGCCGACAGGCGGCGGATGCCGGCGGACAGCCGGGTCCATAAGGCTTCGCTGAAGGCACGGTAGGCATCTTCCGGATATCCTTCGACGGGAATCATGACGCCGTCGGCCTCGGAAAGGATCTCAAAGAGAACGAACTCCTTGTATATGGGCGCTGCCTGCGCCGCTTTGACGAGAGCGGACAGCCGATTCGAGATGTCCCTGGAAACTAAGGGCTCGTCGAAGAAGAGCAGCCCGTCTTTTATGGCGCTTTTCGGATGGGAGACACCGATCGGGTACGCGTCGAGGAAGGCTGCGAGAGGGTCCCCGCTTTTTGCGGACTGTTCGGAGAGCGCATAGAGATATTCCCGGTTTTTTGAGAAGTCGAGCGCGGTCTGTCCGTCCTCCGGGATCAGGAAACCAGGTGCCTCCTCGAAGCGCAGCCTGGAGATATCATCCGTAGTTAAAAGATTCTCCGCGCGAAGTGAAAAAAGAGGGTTCGAGCACAGGAGAGAGATTGTAAGGCTGTCCGGGCAGCTGCCGCCGAAGGCGGCGGAGAGGAGCCCCTCGCTTTTGGATTTTCCGAGGGCGAAGGGGATCCTGAGCGCCTCGAGACGGATTTTGAGAAAGCTCAGCAGGCGGTCAAAGGCCTGTTCCGAGATGCCTTCGTAAGCTTCGCAAAAGTAAAAGACTTCCGTAACTGGCGAAGGCAGGCTTTCCCGTTTCTGCTGGAAGGTTTCGGCCTCTTCGCCAGGGACCTGCCAGCGGATGTCCGGGCGGACATAAGCCCTTATGTCAAGAAAGGGGAGCTGCGTTTCCAGGCAGCGAAGCAGGAGCTTGCAAAAGCGGGGTTCCTCCTCTTTTGGCACGATGCGGATCTCTCCCTTCTTTGAACGGCTGACATCGAGGGGAAAGCAGAGGGCGGTCAGGTCAGAGCTGACCTCGGCTTTTGCGGGGCCGGGCATTTTCCTGCGGTCCCGATAACGGCTTCTGGCGGTGCCCTTCTGGCAGAAAAAGAGCGTACGTAAGCCCTTTTGAAAGGCCCGAATCTCCGGCAGGCGTTCCTGCCTGATGAAAAGCCGAACGCACGGGGGCTCCCTGTCCGTGGCCGGCGCGTAAACGAAGTCCGTAAAATCCTCCTTCGTAAGATAGAGCGTGTCTGTATTGATGGCCGCGAGGAAACCGAAACGGGACGGCCCCGCGATGAGATGATCCACCGCTTCCTGGGGATCGATCTCCCGGAAGATACGGCGGCTGGCTTTCACATGAAGGAAATCTCCCAGATCCTCGACGCGGATCTCGTCGCCGTCGGCAAAAATACGGAAGCGTTCGGAGATTTCGGCTTTCGAAAACTCCCAGAGGCTTTCCGGAGCGCCGTCGGGGCGGGCGATGGAAATATCCAAAGAGCCCTCCCCGGCCTTCGCTGAAATCAAAGAATCCGTCCCGGCGGTTTTTTGGGGATTCATGGCTTGTACCGCGTCTTTTGTGCTGTATTCCGAAGAGCCGCGGACAGGAGAGGAGCTTTCCCGTCCGCAGCCGCTTAGAGTAAGGAACAGGAGAGAGAGAAGAAAAAGCGACAGTGACCTTTGAAAAAAAAGCCCATTTTTCGGGAGGAATTTTGAAGATCGCCTGTCTTTCCATACGTTATTTTTCTTAGTCATGATCCGTCACCTCGCGCTTCATGCTGATAAAGGTGTCAAAACGATTCCCGGTTAACGACGGCTATTTTGCCGGCGCCCGCCTCTGGTGACGGTGTGACCGGAAACGAAGAAAAGGGATACCTGAAGGAATCGTAAATGAAAGACTGCAAAAAATCAACCCCAAAACGGTAACGCGTTCCCGCGAATTCCTACGTTTCTGGTCACACGGTGACCAGAAACGTAGGCGTTTTGCAATGAAATCGCCCTGCGGGCGATGGCACGCCTCAGTGTACAGAAAACAGTCCAGTGGACTGTTTTCTGTGAAACGCAGGTCAGCGACAAGTGGACTGTTTTCTGTGAAACGCAGGTCAGCGACAAACGATAATTTTATGGTTCATACACAGGCTGATTTATGTCACTGGCCCGTGCCAAACAGCGAGTGTTTGGCACGGGAGTGACTTGTAACATTCCTACATTTTTTATTTGGTTTTGTCTTGACAGCCGGGGTTCTTTCCTTTAAAATATCCTAAGTGTTCCGCCCATGCCGTTAAAACCGTGTCTCCAGGCTAAAGACGGAGCCGATTAGAGAAGCGTTTTTTTGATTCATGGAGGTATGTGTTTTGGCGAACATCAAGTCTGCGAAGAAGAGAATTCTTACCAATGCGAAGCGGGCAGCCCGCAACAAGGCTGTGAAGTCGGGCGTGAAGACGGCTGTGAAGAAGGTTGATGCGGCGATCCTTGCCGGCGACAAGACAGCGGCTACGGCGGCTCTGGATGCTCTCAAGAGCGAGATGGGCCGTGCCACGGCGAAGGGCATCTTCAAGAAGAACACCAATGCCCGGAAGATTTCCCGCATGTCCAAAAAAGTCGACGCGATCCAGTAAGGTACGATAAAAAAACAAAAGGCCTGGAAAACGAAGGGATGTAGCCGCGGGTTCCGGGTCTTTTGTTTTATTATATATATATATATTCAGTATATCAAAGCATTACCGACACAGCACAAGTCAGCTTTTTGCGGAGGGGCTTTCATGATCTCGAATACGCAGCATCTTCTGCTCGGGCTTCTGGGCGCGAAGCTTTTTTCGCGTAAGCAGCCTGACGTCAGAAACGAAGACGCGCTTCCTGTTATTAAAGAAGCTGTCCAGCAGGCGGTGTTCCTTTTGGTTTATCCTGATCTGAAAGATAAGCTTCCGGAAAGACACCGTTCGAAGTACCGTGCGCTGTATCTGTCAGAGCTTGCTTCCGGTATCAGGAATGTATCCGGGCATGATGAACTGCACAGACGGATGGCAAAGCACAGAATTCCGTACGTCGTCATCAAGGGGCTGGCCTCGGCTTCCTTCTATCCGCAACCGGCTCTCAGAATGTCGGGGGATGTGGATTTCCTTGTCCGAAAAAAGGATATAGAAAAAACGAAGGAAATCCTGATCGCGGAAGGCTACACCATCGGGGGAAATGTAAAGCATCCGGCCCATTATGCGTTTTACAGGGATAAAGAAACTCTGGAAATGCACTGGCAGCCCAATGGCGTCCCTGAGACCGCGGCCGGCGATCTCTGCCGTAGATACATGTCGGATATTTTAACGACCAGCCAATATTACCGTAAGGAGAATGTCACCTGCCGAGTACCGGATACCTTCCATCACGGCTTGATCCTGCTGATTCATACGGCTACACACCTGATCGATACAGGCATCGGGCTTCGGCATTTTTGCGACTGGGCCGTGTTTGCCGCCACTCTTAGCGACGAGGAGTTTCGCGGTATTTTTGAGGAAAAGCTGAAAAAAGTCGGGCTGTGGCATTTTGCGCAGATTCTCACCGCGATGAGCACAAAGTATCTTGGCTGCCCGGAAAAACGCTGGGCTGCGGAGGCGGTGGATGAAAAGCTTTTGGCAGCCGTCATGGAAGATATCTTTGCGGCCGGTAATTTCGGCGTGAAGGATAAGGAGCGGATCAACGAAGCCAAGCTCATGACGACGAAGGGTTCGGGGACTGTTGATGGTTCGAATCTCGCTTTGCAGCTTCTTCGGGCGCTCACGGAGAAGGCGAAGATCGATCTGCCAATCTGCCGGAAAATGATCATTCTGCTTCCGGTCGGCTGGATTTATGTTATTTTTCATCACATTTATCTGATTATCCAGGGGAGAAAACCAGAAATCCACATCGGAAAAATGGTGCGGGGGGCCGGCAAGCGGCGAGAGGTCTATAAAGAATTCCGACTGTATAAGTAAAATCGTCGTAACTGTTCAGAAAGGGGGCAAACACTTGCTGTTTGACCTGGCTGAAGACAAAAAGCAGCTGGATAAGGCGTTTTGCCATCGCCCAAAGGGCGATTTTATTGTAAAACGCCTCGTAACTGTTCAGCCTGCTGAACAGTTACAAATCGTCGAAAACTGTGACAAATCTGTATTAGAACAGGGGATCTGATCAATATGGAAAAGCGTATCATTCCCTTCAGCCCGCCTGATATTTCCGAGCTTGAAATCGCGGAAGTCGTGGATGCTTTGCGATCCGGCTGGATCACCACCGGCCACAGGACAAAGCTTCTGGAAAGGCGGCTTGCCGCTTATATTGAGACCGGAAGGACAGACATTGATTGCCAGAGCAGAGATGCTATGGACAAGTACGGCGGCAAGGTCGTCTGCCTTTCTTCCGGGACGGCCGCGGAAGAGCTGAACCTCCGACTTCTCGGAATTCGGGAAGGAGACGAGGTGCTGGTTCCTTCCTATACATATACGTCGACGGCAGCAGCCGCGATCCACTGCGGAGCTACGGTGAAATTTATCGATATCCAGAAAGACGGTGATTCCTCGACGCATATGCCGGAGATGGATTACGAAAAGCTTGAGGCGGCCGTCACGCCGAAGACAAAGGCGGTTGTCGCGGTCGATATCGGCGGTGTCGTTGCGGATTATGATAGAATTTTTGCCGCTGTGGAAAGAAAAAGAGATCTTTTTCAGACACTTGCTCCGGACGGTACGCCTCTTGGAAATCTCTCATCCCGTATCCAGAAGACTCTGGGAAGAGTGGCGGTCATTTCCGATTCCGCCCACAGCCTCGGCGCGAGCCGTTTCGTCCGCCGCGCCGGCAATGAGGTTTTTTCGACCCCGGTGAGACGGATGACCGGCGCGATCGCGGACTTTACGAGCTTTTCCTTCCACGCGGTTAAGAATTTTACGACCGGAGAGGGGGGAGCTTCCACCTGGCTGCCGCTTCCGGGCATTGAAAATGCCGAAATATATAAAATGTTTCAGCTTTTAAGCCTTCACGGACAGGATAAAGACGCGCTCTCAAAAACGCAGCTCGGCAACTGGGAGTATGATATCATCGGACCTTGGTACAAAAGCAATATGACCGATATCATGGCGGCCATCGGGCTTCGGCAGCTGGACCGCTATCCGGCGCTGCTGAAGAAACGCGAGACGATGCTTGCGCCTTACGACAAGGTCTGTAAAGAGCTTGGGCTTCCGCACATGATCCACCATACGGATGTCATGGACAGTTCAAAGCATCTTTATCTGATCCGCGTCCCGGGTGCCGGTGAGGCGGAGCGTAATCAGATCATCGAAAGAATGGCGGAATACGGTGTTTCGACCAATGTCCACTTCAAACCGCTTCCGATGATGACGGCCTACGGCAGGGACTGCTCGGCCTTTCCCAATGCTTACGACTATTACAAGAATGTCATCACCCTGCCGTTTAATACGAGAATGTCGCAGGAAGATCTGGAATATGTTTGTGAGGTACTGAAAAGAGCTTTGCGGTAGTATTTTCTCAAACTATAGGTTTGTTTTATGGGAGAATATCAGTGAAAGGATATGTCTTTGTTTCGAATTCTACAAAGCCGTCAGCGGAGGCAGCAGAGAGCCGGGAGGCGCTTTCACCCTCGAATGTAAGCCGCCCGTGCCTTAAAGCCGCACTGGAGCTGGGCTATAATGTGGTTCTCGGTGTAAACCGGAACCGCCCGGAGGAGATTGCCTGTGATCTTCCGGTAAAGCTGTACGATTCCCATACCTACCGGAGCCTTTTCGCGTTCAGCGACAACCGGATCGCTTATCGGAACCTTTCAAGGATCATCAGGAAAGAAAACGTAGAGGTGATTCACTGCAATACCCCTGTGGGAGGAGTAATTGGGCGCCTTTGCGGAAAAAGATACCGTGTCAAAAAGGTGATTTATACCGCTCACGGCTTCCATTTTTATAAGGGCGCGCCCCTCGTCAACCGCACCGTCTTCAAATGGGCCGAGCAGATAATGGCACACTGGACGGATGTTATCATCACCATGAATCAGGAAGACTATGAAGCCGCCAAAAAATTTCGCCTGAGGAAAGGCGGAAAAGTCTACAAGGTTCATGGGGTAGGAATTAACGTTTCTGAGTATGAAAAGATCGTCGTTGACAGGGAGAAAAAACGGAGAGAATTAGGTCTTGCATCTACGGATTATGTCTGCATCTCGGCGGGAGATCTCATCGCCAGAAAAAACTGTTCCACCGCAATTCA
>CACZBB010000021.1 GCA_902779245.1 uncultured Lachnospiraceae bacterium
GGAGCAATCGTCGGCGTAAGCGTCGGATTCGCGGTCGGAGCAATCGTCGGCGTAAGCTCCGGGTTCGAGGTCGGTGCAATCGTCGGCGTAAGCTCCGGGTTCGAGGTCGGTGCAATCGTCGGCGTAAGCTCCGGGTTCACCGTCGGCTCCCCGGTCGGCACCGGCGTCGGGTCCCCGGCCGGCTCCGCATTCTCAATGATGATACTCAGAAGAAACGTCGCGCCCTGCGTCGTCTCACTGTTATAACCCGTAAGATCGAGCCGAAGCGTTATATCCGCCTTTCCTTCGAAAGCCGGGAGCGAAAAATTCCCGCCGTTGAACGCTGCGGGCACTTCAACACCAGGAACCAGCTCCACCTTTCCCGGCTGCGATCCGAAAACAATATCCTGACTGCCGTTCAGGGCAAACTTAAACTTGGCGTTCTTGCCGCCCTCGCAGCCCTTGTAGGTAATCTCATAGACGCCATCCTTTTGCTGCATCAGGTTTTGCCAGGACCGGTAATCATTCTTTGCGCCATGCAGGAAGGCGTCGTCCTCGCTCTCGCCGTACACGCATACCGCCACGACCTGCAGATCCTCGCCGGCCAGCCGGATCACAAAGCCGTCGCTTAAGGGCGTACCCGTCTCGGAGATCGCGCTTTCCGCAGAGGACGTATCCGTGTTCCGGCTTCCGGAAAATCCTTCGCCGGGTACCGGCACCGTCGGCAGGCTCACGCTTTCCCCGGAAGGAGTCTCTTCGGAAGACACCGTGCTCTTTGCGGAGGACGGATCGTCGGCGGGGCTTTCCGTTACGGACGCGGCCGGCTGATCGCTGTCAAGGCTCTCCGCGACGGACGCGATCGACCCGGCGGACAGATCCCCGGCCGGGTTCTCCGCGACGATCTCGACGGACAGATCCTCTTCAGAACCCTCCGGGACAGCCTCGGTCAGCAGACTCCCGACAGGCATCTCCGTGACAGCCGCGGCCGGCTGATCATCGGACGGACGCTCCGTGACCATCGCGGCCTCACTCTCACCGCTGGCAAATTCCGACGTGTCCGCTGTCGCGCGCGAAAGCAGCGCAAACGGAACCAGAATGAGTGAAAGAGCCAAAAGCAGTACCGTGATTTTTCTCATCAGCTTCATTATATCGCCTCCCATGATAAAGCAAATCGTGCAGAGTTTCCTTCCCTTCAGACTCTGCGACAGGGTATGGGAATCCGCCCGCGAGATAAGAAAGAGTCCCACGAACGTACTTAGATTTATTATAGCACAGGTTTTTATACCTGTGCAAAAAAATTTCGCGAACTGATAAATAATTTTTTATTCAATTTTACACATGGATCCCGGTCGCCGCGCAAAAAAAGCGCGGAACCGAACATACGGTTCCGCGCCTGCCGGATTTCCTCGCCGAGCCGCGCCCGGCCGAAAACTCCGCGATCATTTAAGCTTCTTTTTTTCCGCTAAAAACATGGATGAGCAGGAGTACCGCCACCATGAGCGCGATGGCGATGACCAGCGGAAGGATGAAGCCGGGCATCGCCGTCTGCAGAAGCGAGGCGATGAGATAGGCCGCCGTGCTTACCCCCGCAACCAGAAGGGCGTAGGGGATCTGCGTGGAGACATGCGCCATGTGGTTGCACTGTGCGCCCGCCGACGACATGATGGTCGTATCGGAGATCGGCGAGCAGTGATCGCCGCAGACCGCGCCGGCCATGCAGGCCGAGACGCAGATGATCGCGAGCGGATTGCCGTCCTGCAGCGGGAAAATCCCCAGTGTGATCGGAATGAGGATGCCGAAGGTTCCCCAGGAGGTGCCGGTGGCAAAGCTCATGCCGACGGCAACCAGGAAAATAATCATCGGCAGGAAGACATCCAGCCTGCCCGCGAAGCTCTTGACAAAGCTTTCGACGAATTCGGCGGCGCCGAGGGAACCGGTCATGCCCTTCAGCGTCCAGGCAAGGGCAAGGATCGTGATGGCCGGAACCATGGCCTTAAAGCCCTCCACGATGCAGTCCATGCACTCGCGGAACTTCAGCACGCCCCGGATAATATAGAAGAGAAGCGTGACGGCAAGGGCAAAGAAGGAGCCCAAAACCAGGCCGACGGATGCGTCGGATTCCGCAAATGCGTCGATGACGCTGTTTCCTTCGAAGAAGCCGCCGGAGTAGAGCATCCCGACGACGCAGCCCGCGATGAGAATGATAATGGGAAGAACCAGGTCAATGACCTTTCCCTTACCGGTGATGACATCGTCCTTCTGCTCCGGCCCGCTCACGGTAAACAGATCGCCCTTCGCGGCATTGGCCTCGTGTTTTTTCATCGGACCGAAATCGAATTTAAGCAGCGTGATGACGATCATCATGACGATGGTCAGAAGAGCATAGTAATTATACGGAATCGCCTGAATAAAGAGAAAGATGCCATTGGTGTCCTTCGGCGAATAGCTGGCGACCGCCGCAGCCCACGAGGAAATCGGGGCAATGATGCAGACCGGCGCCGCCGTCGCGTCAATGAGATATGCCAGCTTGGCGCGGGAAACCTTCTTCTGATCCGTGACCGGGCGCATGACCGAGCCGACCGTGAGGCAGTTAAAATAGTCATCGATGAAGATGAGGCAGCCTAAAAGGATGGTCATGAGCTGTACGCCGATACGCGATTTGACGTGGGCGGAGACCCAGCGACCGAACGCCGCGGAACCGCCGGCTTTGTTCATAAGCGCGACGATGATGCCCAAAAATACAAGAAATATCAGAATACCGACATTGTAGGGATTGGAAAGCTGCGGCACAAGGCCGGCCTCCTCCCCGAAAAATACATGGTTCAGGGTCCCGACAAAGCTGCCGCCGGCGTACAGCGCGCCGCCGACGATGATCCCGATGAAGAGTGAGCTGTAAACCTCCTTGGTGAGCAGCGCCAGCAGGATGGCGATGCCTGCGGGCAGCAAGGCCCAGGCTGTTGCATACATTGATAAGTTCCTCCCCTGTGAAAAAATGTTTGTACTGCGTTACCTATTTTACCGCAATTTTCGAAATAATTCATCTGTTTTTCACATTAACGCTTTACTTCGCAAAATTTTGTCTGATTTGCACAGAATCCCGGTGCATATCGCCCATATATTTAACAAAAATACCCGATATTTTCCCGGTCCGGGCCGCGTCCAGGGCAAAAAAAAGAGAGCCGCTGCCCCGGGCTCTCTTTTCAAAGCTGTAGATTTACGATTCCGGGCGCCAAAACATCCGGGTTCACGGATCGATCACTGCGCCCTGAGCACCGCGCCGAGCTCCTTGCCGAGCTTCTTCATCACCTGCGCCGCGCATTTCTCGATCTCCTCGGAGCTTAAGGTCTTCTCTTCGGAGCCGATGGTGAGGCGGATGGTCACGGACTTTTTGCCCTCCGGCACCTGCCGGCCGCGGTATTCGTCGACAAAGGCCGCCCCCTTAAGGACCGCGGGCTTTTTGCCGTTCAGAATCGCCGCCGCGATCTCCTCCCAGCGGGCATTGGCCTCGAACAGCATGGAAATATCATAGTCCGAGACCGGATACTCCGGCAGATGCGTGAATTTGTTGGTCCGGGAGGCGAGGGGACGGAGCTTCGTCACATCCAGCTCGAAGAGGATGGCCTTCACGTTCTTGATGCCGCAGGCCATCGACGCGCGCTTCGAAAGCAGGCCCATCCCGCCGATGATCTCGCCGTCAAGCAGGATGTTGAGCCAGACCGCCGGCTCGGCCCACGACGGAGCTTCCCGGCGCTCGAAGGCAAAGCCTTCCATATGCGTAAAGCGCGGCATATATTCCAGAACGCCCTTCGCCTCGCGGAAAAGCGCTTCGACGGAGGCTTTGGCGGACACGAAGGCTCCGCCGATGTGGCGCTTCTGCTCCGGCAGGGCCTCCGCCGGGTCGTAGGGCGAGGTGTAGTTCCGGTCAAAGAAGACCTGCGCCTCCTCGAAGATCTTAAACTCCTCGAAATACTTCTCGTTCTTCGCCACCGCCTCGCAGAGGTTCGGCAGGAGCGTCGAGCGGATGTACGAGAGGTTCGGCGCGGGCGGCGTGGAAAGCTTCAGCACCCCGTCCGTATTCGGAAGGATCGCGTTCACATACTGGTCGTTCATCCACGGGTAGGTATACACCTCCTGCAGGCCGCAGCGGAAGGCCAGATACTCCTTGATCCGGCGGAGCAGATCCTGATCCTTCTGGTTGATGGCGTGGTCGAAGGTGGTCGTGATCGGGGTCGGCAGGAAGTTATCATAGCCGTACATCCGGGCGACCTCCTCCATCACGTCATCCTTGATGGAAATGTCGCCGGTGGAGCGCCAGGTCGGCGCGATCACGTGCATTTTCCGGCTGTCTCTGGCAAATGCGTTGACCGCGACGTCGAAGCCGAGGCTTTCGAGCTTCCCGCGGATCACGTCGTACGGAAGCTCCATGCCGAGGCGCTTTGCGAGCCAGTCAAGATCCACGTCGATCTCCGCCCGCTCCAGCTTCTTCGGGTACCTGTCGCACCAGCCCGTAACCTGCATTTCCGGATAAAATTCCTTAAAATACGCCATCGCCATCGCGGCCGCCTGGTCGCAGCGCTCCGGATCGACGGCCTTCTCATAGCGCGAGGAGGCTTCGGTACGGTTGTCGTAGCGAAGGGCGGTCCGGCGGATGCCGGTGGACTCGAAGTTCGCGACCTCAAGGATCACGCGCTGCGTTTTCGGAAGGATCGAGTCCTTCGCGCCGCCCATGACGCCGGCCAGCGCGACCGGTCCCTCCGCGTCGGTGATCACAAGGTCATCGTCCGTAAGGGTGAGGTCCTTGTCGTTAAGGAGCAGGAGCTTCTCGCCCGCCTCGGCGCGGCGGACCACGATATGCCCGGAGATGTTGTCCGCGTCAAAAGCATGGGTCGGGTTGCCGGTGGCCAGCATGACGTAGTTCGTGATGTCCACGAGGGCGTTGATCGGCCGCATGCCGACCCGCCAGATGCGGCTCTGCATTTCAAAGGAAGAGGGCTTTACGAATACGCCCTCCAGCTCCACGCCGATGTAGCGCGGGCAGCGGTCCGGATCCGCGATCTCGATCTTAAAATCCGATTTCACGTCCGTCGAAAACGGCTCGATCTTCTTCAGGGGAAGTCCGTAGAGCGCCGCGAGCTCCCGGGCGATGCCGTAGTGGCCCCAGAGGTCCGGACGATTGGTCATGGACTTGTTGTCGATCTCGAGGATCTGGTCGTCGAGTCCGAGCGCCTCGGCCAGCGGCGTGCCGGCGGCCGCGTCGAAGGCCGACAGATCGACGATTTCGGCCTCCTGCGATGCCGGAAACAGCTCGCCCAGGCCGATTTCATCGGAAGCGCAGATCATGCCGAAGGAGGCGACGCCGCGCAGCTTCGAATTCTTGATGACCACCGGCTCGCCCTCGCCGTGCCAGCGCACCATCGCGCCCGGGCAGGCCACCGCCACCTTCATGCCCTCCGCCAGGTTAATGCCGCCGCAGACGATCTCCTTCACGTCCCCGCCGATATCCACCCGGCAGACGCGCAGCTTGTCGGCATTGGGATGCGGAAGGACTTCCTCGATCACGCCGACCACCATGTTCGCGAAGCGGTCCGCCAGGTTCTCCACGCCCTCGACCTCCACCGTGTCCATCGTGAGCTCGTAGGCCAGTTTTTTAATTTCAAGATCCGCCGGGAGATCCACATAATCCCGAATCCAGGATAACGATAATTTCATAGTCTATTTCCTCCCTCACTTAAACTGTCCAAGGAACCTGAGGTCCGCGCTGTGGAAGAGACGAACGTCGTCCACCCCGTACCGCATCATAACCAGCCGGTCCAGACCGATATTGACATAAAAGCCCGTATATTCATCCGGATCCAGCCCCGCCGCCCTAAGAACGTTCGGGTGCGGCGTCCCGCCCGGCATGACCTCGATCCAGCCCACATGCTTGCAGACCGGGCAGCCCTTGCCGCCGCAGACCTGGCAGCCCATGTCGATTTCAAACCCCGGCTCGACGAAGGGGAAGAATCCGGCCCTCATACGCACCGGCACCTCTCTCCCGAACACCTTGCTCAGGATCGACTGGATCATGACCTTGCCGTCCGTAAACTTGACGTCCTTGTCCACGATGAGGGCTTCATATTGGAAGAAAGCCCGCTCATGGTGCGCGTCCGTGGCTTCATTTCTGTAGACGCGGCCGGGATACACGAAGCGGTACGGCGGCTTGTGCGTCTGCATGTACCGGACGCTCCCGCCCGTCAGATGCGGACGCAGGCAGAGCTTTTCATTGGTCGGCCCGCTGTCGTGGCCCTCGAGCCAGTACGTGTCCATGCTCTCCCGGGCCGGATGATTCGGCGGGAAGTTTAATTTATCAAAGGCATAGTATTCGCTTGTAATATCGTCTTCCTGGAAAACCTCAAAGCCCATGGAGCGGAAGGCATCGTTGAGGTCGTAGCACATCTGCGTGATCGGATGGAGCGCCCCGCCCTGCGGCAGCGTCCCGGGCACCGTGCAGTCAAAGTCCGCGGAGACCTCGGAGGCCTTCAGCTTGATCTCCGTCCGCTTCGCCTCGATGATCTCGTTCAGCTCATTTTTCGCCTGGTTTAAGAGCTTGCCGGCCTCCGGGCGAAGAGCGGCGTCCATCTTCGGAAGCTCCTTAAGAAGCTGGCTGATCGATCCCTGCTTTCCCAAAAGATTGCTCTTCGCGGTCTGAAGAGAACTCTCGGAGGCAGCCGCCTCGATCGCGGCCTTCGCCTCCTTCAACATGCTCTGAATCTTGTCTTTCATGCCTTTCCTTTCCGGGTCCGTCCGGCCCCTTACCAACGCTCCGCTTTCGTGCCCCGCAGCTCTCCCGGCGGTTCTTTTGAAAAAAAGAGACCGCCCCGAAAAGGGACGATCTTCATCGCGGTACCACCCTACTTCAGGGCTTTCGCCCTGCACTCTCTGCGCGGTCTGCCGCGCGCATCCGGCTTAACGCGGGCCTTCCTCCGGCAGATACCGCTGACGCCCTATCCGCTTTCCGCAGCCTTCCGCCGGGATCCTTCCCCGCGGCCGGTGCCCTCTTCCGCTTTTCGCCGAAAGGCTCCGATACTGAAACTTCCGGAAAGTCCCCGCAAGGGCGCTCCCAGCCAGCGACGCCCTCTCTCTTAGCGCTTATTCTCCCCGTACTCACGTACCTTCAACGCCCATATCCCTATAAAAAATATAAGTCCGTTGCCGAACCATTTAGTTTTATCATATTTTATTCCCCGGTTCAACTGTTTTTTCCCGATTCTTGATTCAAGTGTTAAAAAATCTGGTATACTCTAAGCAGTAAAGGCCGCGGACATTTGCCGAAACCGGCTGCGGACATGAAAGGAGGCGCGGACATGTATGTGTATCGGATCGAAGAGACGCTCCGCGAGGTGCCGCTGAAGGAGGCGCTCGCGGGCGGGGCTCCCTACGCGGCGGTGATGAGCCGTGACGAATGGCTGGAGGCCGCGGAAAGCTTCGCGATGGGCATAGACCTGGATCTTGAGCTTGAACACCCCTTAACGACCAAGGCGGAGGTCAACATCGATTCCCTGACCGGCAGCTTTTCCATTCCGGACCGGAAGGCCCCCCAGTCCACGGATTATTATTTTGCCTTCGCGCTGGATGAAAAAGGCATCGTCTTCATCGACGATGGCGGGTATTCCATCGCGCTGATCCGGCCGCTCATCAAAAATAAGCGCTGGAAATATCCGAGTCTGGAGCGGTTTCTCTATGATTTTCTGGAAAATATCGTGAAGCGCGACCTTCCGGTCCTGGAGGCTTTTGAGCGAAGGCTCAGCCGCGTGGAGGAGAGGATCCTCGACAACGAGGGCGCGGAGGTTCTGGAGGATGTCGCGCGGATCCGCGGCGACCTTCTGGCTCTGCGGACGCACTACGAGCAGCTTCTCGACCTCGGCCAGGAGCTCGGCGAGAACGAAAACGGCTTCTTTGAAGAAAAGAACCTGCGGTATTTTGACATGTTCTGCGCGAGGATCATGCGCCTCCAGGACTACGCGACCACCCTCCGGGAGATCACGGTGCAGGCGCGCGACCTCTACCAGTCCCAGCTCTCCGAAAAGCAGAACCGGATCATGACCATCCTCACGGTCGTCACCACCATTTTTACCCCGCTCACCCTCGTGACCGGCTGGTACGGAATGAATTTTAAATATATGCCCGAGCTGGAGTGGGAATACAGCTATCCCATCGTCTTCCTCATATCCCTCGCCATCGCCCTCGGCAGCCTGCTGTTCTTCAAGCTGAAAAAATGGCTGTAAGGCAGCCGGCCGCCTCACCCGCAGAAAATGCAAAGCAGCCGTTTTACGTCCCGCAGGAAGAAACGGCTGTAAGGGCATCCGGCCGCCTCACCCCAAAACAAAGGCAAAGTACCTGTCCATCTCCTCTTTTTCGCGGAACCTTGCCATGTAGACATATCTTCCCATGGCCGGCCAGTCGATCGGCGGCATTTCCTCCTGCAGCACGAGATCGCGTCCGTAGCGGGCGACGATCTCCTCGTGGGTGTGCGCGAAAGCATGGCCGTCCTTCCGGGCCGCGTACGCGCAGTAATATTTCTCGTCCCCTTCCGGCATTTGCCTGCGGTCGGAGGTGACCATCTCCGCGTAGATGCGGAAGACATCGATGGACTGCGCATAGTTCATCATATCCGGGTCGTGGCCGCCCGCCGGACGCATGTTCACCTCCATCGCGGCAAAATCCCCGGCCTTCCCGATGCCTTCGTAATCCCTGTCGATCTTAATAAACTCAAAATGCACGAACCGGCGGTCCGCGCCGAAGGCCTTCGCGGTCCTCCTCCCCAGCTCCCGAAGCCTGTCGGGAACATTTGCCGTCGTATAAAAATGAATATTTTCATTCTCCTGAACGGTATCCAAAACCGGCGCGTAGGTGCACATCGACTCGAAGAGCGGCTCGCAGCGCGAGTCGAGGATCGCGTCGTAGGTGCAGATATCCCCGCCAAGGAACTCCTCCATGACGTAGGGCTCGTCGGGAAGCTCCCGGTAAAAAGCCGCCAGCTCCTCCGCCGAAGAAAGCTTCCGCGCGCCGTTTGCCCCGACGCCGATGTCCGGCTTTACGATCACGGGGTAGCCGGCCGCTTCGGCGAAGGCCCGCCCCGCCGGTTCGTCGCTGACGATGTGCTGCCGGGCCGTCGGAATGCCGGCCTCGACAAATATTTTCTTCATCGAGGATTTGCGCACGAGGTTTCCGATCCCATCCTCCCGGGTGCCGACGGCGATGTTAAAGTCCGTCCGAAGCCGGGCGTCCGTCGGAAGCCAGTACTCATTGAGCGACTCCAGCCAGTCGATCCGGCCGTATTTGTGGATGAAAAAAGCGCAGGCGCGGTAGACCTGGTCATAGTCCTCCAGGGAGCTCACATAATAATATTCCGTGAGCGCCCCCCAGAGCCGCCCGTCCAGCTGATCGTAGGGCACGTCGCCGATGCCCAGCACCCGCACGCCCATCTGATGCAGCCGGTCGCAAAAAAGCCTGCACGTCACCGGATACGCCGGCGAAATAAACACAAAATTCATAAGCATCTCCTTTTCGTGAAAGCCTTGTCCGTGGATACATTTCCCCACCCTGGTGGCAATCAAAAGAAGGCTGATTTCCAGTTACTTCCTCGGCCCCAGAAATTTATCGCCGTTCAGATGAATCCTATGATCCGGTTCTTCCGCGATCCAGACTTCGGTTTCCCATGCAAGGAATTCCTTGCCTTCCCGGATCTACGACTGTAGCAGCCTTTCCAGCCGCTTTACGCAGCCTCGGTCGGGATGATGATGGTCACCACATTCAGGTGATAGGCGTAGCTGTACAGCACACGCGAAGCCATTTTCTGTGTCATAAGAATGCCGATTTTGGAGACGTCCGGCTCCCCGGAATCGTCTTTTTCGATGAGCAGCGGGTTATAAGGCTTGTCGTAGTTTCTGAGGATGATCTCGATCTTCTCGGGATCGCGGAAAGCCTTGATGTCCATAAAGTCCTTTTGGGATTGCCGGTTCGATCTCCGGCGATACTCGAGATAGTCCGCGGCGATCTCCTCCATGCACAGCGCCGTGATAAACGCAAGGCGCGGCGACGTCTTCTTTTCAAGGAAGAAGCTCTGCAGCTTCTCCGATACGAAGGACACCTGCACGGATTCCAGCGGGATGCTGATATCGAGCGCGGTATCACGGTTTTCATAATTCGGAAGCGCCAGCAGACGTTCCAGCGGCACGATCAGCTTTTTGTTGATAATCGCGAAAATCAGATAGAAGACGATAAAGAACGGTATAAACGCGAAAGCCATCGCCACCCAAAGACCCGTGACTCCCATAAATTTCGCGAGAACCGGAATCAGCAGGGGGAAAAGAATGCTGTCCGGAATAACCGCCACGACCAGGGAAAGCAGCAAATGCTCCGTAGATTCGTAGGCCGCGTTCAGCATAAACGGGAAAACCACGACGATTCCGCCAAGCGCCAGCAGGATCAGACCGGTATTCGCGTCCGGAGAGCCCGCCATTTTAAAGAAGCTAAGCACCGGCTGCCTGAGAAGGATCGTAAGCACCGCAAAAACGGTTGTATAAACGAGGCCCCAGCCCATCGCCGTCTTGAAGGTTTTACAGATTCCCTGATTGTCACGGCTGCCATGCAGAATGCCCATCAGGGGCTCGCTGGCATAAAAGCTTCCGCGGCCGATGGCGCGCACCAGATTAAAGACCGTCTTCAGAATCGTAAAAACAGCCAGCACCCCGGTTCCTTCCACGACAAAAACAGAGAGGATGATCCTGTTGACAACCGTGCTGCTCGCCGAATCCAGGACATTGTCAATGGAGGAAGGCAGGCCTTTCCGCAGGCAGTCCAGAGCATCGACCACATTTTTCTTATTAAGCGCAATAAAGCGAAATTTCACCCGAAGCTTTCGGACCTTCACGAAAATAAAGGCCACAATCATCTGGACAAGGGCTCCGGCCGCGGAGCCGATGCCCAGTCCGGCGATCTTCATCTCCGCGGGCAGCAGCCCGATCGCGAAAACGGACACGGCAATATTTACGACAACATTGATCAGACTGCTGGCCATACGCTCGGTCTGGTAGCCGAAGGTCGCGCTGACGATCTGAAAAATGCTTCCCACCGCGAAGAAAAGGATCATCAGGCAGGCCGAGCGCACATAAAGGCGGGCCATTTCGGCAACCTGCGGCGCGGCCTTTGCCCCGCCGGCAATTCCGACGACCGCATCCGTACCGAACAGACAGATTGCGACAAATACGAGATCAATCAGGATCGTGAAGACCATCGTAATGGAATAAATACGGTTGTACCCGTCCATATCGCTTTTGCCCAGGCTGGCCAGCATTTTCAAAAAGCCGCCGTGCATGGTCAGCGAGGTGACCGAAAGCATGAGGCCGATGATCGGCAGTCCCAGCCCGACGGCCGCGGCCGCATCCTGACCCAGCATTCGTCCCGCGAGGATCGCGTCCACCATGAAGGTCATCGACTGGACGATCGCGTACACCAGACAGACCGGAATGACCCTCCGCACCGTGACGGCCGCCAGGACATTGGCATTGCCGGTTTTCACCGGATCATAAAAACTTTTCTTTGTTTGCATTTCTCTTCCTCCCATTTTCTCCCGATTCCGGCAGACGCTTTTCAGAATGCCGAAACCCAACTTTCGCATGTCTCCGTGAACACTTTACCACGCCCGGCGGCGACTGGTAAAGTACGGTATTTATAAAAAACATGTCAAACAATCGTTCATCTGAAAATATATGTCAATTTCCTTAAAATACTGGAATTATATTTGCGGTAAATTTTCCGGATGCCGCCTTTTACCTGTCCCCCGGTTCGTGATATAATAGGAAGCAGCCGTTTTATACACTTATGTTTTATATTCAGCTTCGGAAATGCGTGTTCACGGGCATTTCCTTCAACGCTCCGGCAACGGGCGGATAACATTTTTTTGAGGAGAAAACATGGATAAAAAGAAATCGATCCTGATTAAAGATACTACGCGGGAGGAAAGAGAGAGGATCGTCCGGAAAGCCTTATGGGATTCCTGCGGCACGGAATGTGAATTCTGTTCCGGCTGCGACAACCGCGGCGGCGGGCGGATCGAGACCCTATACCAGCCGTATATCGACGGGAAGAAAGAGATCCATGAGATCAACGCGGAATACCGGGCGCCCTTTGTCCGGTAAGGCATTTTTTGATATCCTGCAGACAGCCCCGGCGCAGCGGCTGCCCACTTTTTTGCCGGCCCGGGCTGTCTTGAAACCATGGGAAGAGGGGACGGAGCATGACGCGAAAACTGATTTTTTCAAATGATAACTGCGTTGGCTGCAACCAGTGCGTGAGAATCTGTAAGTCCTTCGGGGCCAGCATTTCGATCAGCGAAAACGGGCGGAGCCTGATCGGCATCAATCCTGAGCGCTGCATCGTGTGCGGCGCCTGCATCGACGTGTGCCGGCATCATGCGCGGGAATACGCGGACGACACGGAGCAGTTCTTTGCGGATCTGGAAAAGGGAGAGCCGGTCAGCGTGCTTGTCGCGCCCTCCTTTATGGCGAAATATCCCGATGATTACAGGAGATATCTGGCCATCCTCAAAAAGCTGGGCGTAAAACGCATCCTTCCGGTGTCCTTCGGGGCGGATATCTGTACGTGGGGATATCTTAAGCTGATCCGGGAGCAGGGTTATACGGGGCTTATTTCTACATCCTGCCCGGTCGTGGTCTCTTACGTCGAGCACTGGATGCCGGAGCTGCTTGTTAAGCTGCTGCCCGTAAAAAGCCCGATGATGTGCGCGGCTGTTTATTGCAGAAAAGAGCTTGGCATGACAGAGAAGCTTGCCTTTCTCGGTCCCTGCATCGCCAAGCGCCTGGAGATGGACAAGGAGCCCGGGCTGATGCAGTACAATCTGACCTTTCCAAAGCTGATCGAGCATCTGAAAAAATATCCGGACATCACCCCCGGGGACGCGGAGGAGCCCATCGAAAACCTGGGCGCCGGGTTAGGCTCCTTTTACCCCGCTCCGGGCGGGCTGGCGGATAATGTCAAATGGCTGCTCGGGGATGACGTTCCCGTGCGGGTGATCTCCGGAAAGACCTATCTGTACCAGAGATTTTCGGAAAACCGCGGCAGCATCTTTAACAGCCGGCTGCCGTATGCGCTTTTTGACGCCCTGAACTGCAGGGAGGGATGCCTCGAAGGTACCGCAAGGCTGGACGACCCGGAAAGAGAGGCCATCGGACTTCTGAAAATCGGAGAGATCCGCAGAAGCAGCAAAAACGCGGCAAAGGAGTCTCCGTGGAATCCGGATCTCTCCTGCGAGGAGCGCTGGGCCAACATGGAAAAGCAGTTTGCAGGGCTTGCGCTTTCGGATTATCTTACCGATTTTCAGGATCATAGCGCATCCTGCTTTGTTTCGCATCCGACCTCGGATGAGGCGGAGACGATCTATCGTTCCATGCGAAAATTCACCCGGGAATCGAGGCAGATCAACTGCGCCTCCTGCGGGTACGCGACCTGCGAGCATATGATGATCTCCATTCACAATGGCTTTAACACCCGCGACAACTGTGTATATTTCGAGAAGGAAGAAGCTCTTCATCTGATGAAGATGTCCTACAGCGACGAGCTGACGGGGGTCATGAACCGGAACGCGCTGGAAAGCGGCTGGTCCGGCATGTTCATTCCGGGCCGGTCGGCCGCCGTGATTTCCGTTGACGTCAATGGCTTAAAGCAGGTCAATGACCTGTTCGGCCACAGCGAGGGAGACCGGCTGATCGTCGGAACGGCGAGAGAGCTTGCGTATGTCTTTCGGAACGAGCGTGTCTTTCGTGTCGGCGGAGATGAGTTCCTTGTTCTGCTCAGCGACTATGGCAGGGACGAGGTTGAGACAAACATGGAATTCGTAAAAAAATCGTTGAAGGAATCGGGAATCTTCGTTTCCCTTGGGCTTGCCTGGGAAAAGAATTACAAGGAGGATTTCCAGGTCATGAAGGAGATCGCGGATAAAAAGATGTACGAGGATAAAAACCAGTTCTACGAATCGACCGGACACCCCCGGAGAATATGACGAGCGATGAAACCTGAGAAGCCCGCCCCGGCAGGGGAGCCTTGCAAAGCTCCCCGCCGGGGCGGGCTTTGGATTTTTGCCAGATCACTCAGAGACAGTCGAAGCGCTGTTACAAGTCACTCCCGTGCCAAACACTCGCCCTAAAGGACGAGCTGCGCGTCGCTGTTTGGCACGGGCCAGTGACATAAATCAGCCTGTGTATGAACCATAAAGTTATAGTTTGTCGCTGACCTGCGTTTCACAGAAAACAGTCCACCGGACTGTTT
>CACZBB010000022.1 GCA_902779245.1 uncultured Lachnospiraceae bacterium
GAAGCTGTCCGCGTCCGCGATCTGCGCCGCCCACCGGACATCCTCAAGCGTCATCTCCGGGTTGCTGAAAGCAATATTATCCTTAATATTCCCCTTGAACAGGAACCCTCTCTGCGGCGCGTAGCCGATCCGGCTCCGCAGATCTTTCTGCGTAACGTTCTTAACATTCACGCCGTCCACGAGAACCTCGCCGGAGGTGCAGTCCGCCATACGGGGAATCATGTTAATGATCGTCGTTTTGCCGCTGCCCGTGGCGCCGATAAAGGCGATCGTCTCACCCTTTTTAACCTTAAAGCTGATTCCGGACACCGCCTCCTTATCCGCGCCTGGATAGGCGAAACCGACATTTTTGAACTCGATGGTACCCTTTTCCTGTTTATTAAAGCTGACCGGATTCTCCGGATCCAGGACGGAAACCGTATGGCAGATCACCTCGTCAATACGCTTCGCGCTGACGCTGGCTCTCGGCCAGATCACGATCAGGGTAACCAGCAGGATGAAGGACATGACCACCTGGCTCGCAAGCATGACAAAGGAGTTGACCGAGCTGAAGCCCAGCATGGCGCTCTCCATGTCCATGCCGTTGAGGATGTACGCCCCGACCCAGAGGATGGACAGGGTAAGACCCATCATGACCATCATGACAAACGGGGTGAAGAAGGCGATGACACGGCCGGTGAAGAGCTGTACTTTCGTGAAGTCCGTATTGACCTTGTCAAATTTTCCTTCCTGGTAGGTCTCGGCGTTGAACGCACGGACGACACGGACACCCGTAAGGTTTTCTCTGGAAGCGACGTTCAAAGCGTCCGTCAGCTTCTGGACGATCCTGAACTTCGGCGTCACCATCATGAGCAGGAAAACAACGGCGACCACAAGGATAACGAGCCAGATTGCCGTAACGATGGTCAGGGAATCGGTAGCGGTCTGCACGAGGAGAACCAGGGACCATACCATCGTAACCGGAGCGACAAAGGCCGTTTTCAGGAAGGTGAGCCACGCAAGATGGACATTCTGCATATCGTTGGTCGTTCTCGTGATCAGAGATTCTGTCGAGAAAGAGGCAAAGTCCGAAATGGCGAACTCGTTGACGCGCTCATACATCCTCTGTCTGAGCTGCGTGACCGTCTTGGCGGCCGTCGCGCTGGCGACGAATCGAATAATAATCTCGACGGCGGCCATCAGAATCGCGCAGATGATCATATAGAGACCGTACCACCAGATCTCGGAGACGCCATTCTCCCGGCTGGCCTGAACCGCACCCGTAAGCTTACTGATGTAGCCTACAATTTGCATCATGAAATAAACCTGGAGCAAAGTCAGCAGGAAGATCGCAAAGACCGATAGCCAGTTCTTTCCCTTCAGGTTTTTGAACAACAGTTTAAACATGTCGTCCTCCTTTGTTTTTTTTGTTTTGTTTTGACCTCGTGTACCCTCCCGATCCGCCTCACCATAAGCCGCCGACAGCGTTTGACATCTGCTGCGCACAATCGCCGGTTTTCGCTTCCTTCCGGCCGTACCGAAGCGAAAGCCGCTAAGACGCAGCGCAAGCTATCACCCTGTCTCCTCCCTGCATCATAGACTGCGCTGGCGTAAGCTTTATTGAGCAATCGAAAAGCCACATTTGGTAAAAGCACACTGTTTCCAGTTAACTTCTATCTTACTATTCTGTGCATGTTTTCTTCAAGGGGTGTTCCACTTTGGAACACTTGGAAATTTTTCTTGTTTTTTTATGTTTTTTAATGTAAAATTAATTTATGTATGTCTGCATACGCGGATATGGTTCCTCAGGCCTCGCGCCGCGACACTCCGGGATACACCGTGCATCCCTCCGGATGGCAGAAAATCTACTAAATTATGCAAATGCTTTCTTAAAGATATCCTTTTGGGTTGTAACAAATGGGTAAGCACCTGTATCGGAGCGCCTTGAAATGAGTTTTTTATTCGCAGAAACCCTGAGAAAACTTAGAACCGCAAAAGGTCTCTCGCAGCAGGATCTCGCCGAGCGTATGTTTGTCACGCGCACCGCCGTCGTCCGCTGGGAGACCGGGCTCCGCCTCCCGGATATCCCCATGCTCTCCCGCCTCTCCAACGTCCTGGGCGAAGACTTTTATATGCTCCTCGACGCCGCGTCGCAGAGCGATGATTATCCCAATGTCATCGTTGTGGACGACATGAAGCTGGAACTTTCCGGAGAGCTGCCCGTCCTCGAGGAGGTTCTCCCGAATGCCACGATCACAGGTTTCACGCAGCCGGCGGAGGCCATTGAATTCGCGAAAGCCAACCGCATCGCGCTGGCCTTTCTGGATATCGAGCTGAGGAATTTCAGCGGGCTGAAGCTGTGCCGCGAGCTTCTTGCGATCAACCCGCGCACAAACATTGTTTTTTTAACCGCTCACATTGAGTATTCCTATGACGCGTGGGGCACCGGAGCCAGCGGTTTTATGCTCAAGCCGCTCACGCCGGAGGGTACCCGGGAACAGCTCAAAAACCTGCGGTATCCGTTTTGGTCCGGGAGCACAAACCTATGAACGAACTTCTCCTCTTATATTTCGTCGGCGGGATCCTGGTCTTGATGGTGTTGCTCGGTCTCGGCGTCGCGATCGTCATGCCGGCCATCGACCCGTACAACAGGCGTTTCTTCATCACGGCCTTCCTGATCCTTCTCCTGTGCATCATCATCATCTTTGGCGAAGTCTTAATTTACCAGAAGCCCGCCTATAATTTTTTGGAAAAAGTCATTTGCTTTTTTTCCTTCCTGTTCCCCTCGCTTCTTACGCTCCTGATGGCGCTGCATCTTTTACACGCCAGCGGGGAAAACTGGCGGACCAGTGTTCTGTCGATCACCGGTTTTGTTCTTATGGGCATACAATTCCTGCTGCTTTGTATTGCGCAGTTTACGACCTTCCTGTATTATGTCTCGCCGGAAAATATCAGTGTCCGCGGCCCCTGGTTCGCGCTGCTGATCGTCCCCTGGATCATATTCCTGATCCTTTGTACGGTCGGCGTGATCCGCAGGCGCGGCAAGCTGCAGACAGGATACTTTGTCACGTTCCTTGTCTATCAGTCCTCCATGATCATCGCCCTGATCATACATATAATTATGCCGGCCTATCTGCTGATCTACATCAGCATGATCCTGTCCGCGCTTTCCATGTTCTGCGTCATTCTCTCGGATCAGATCCGGCAGTATCTGCGCCAGCAGCGGGAGCTGGCCCATCAGCGGGCCAGTATCATGGTGCTGCAGATGCGCCCGCATTTCATTTACAACACCATGACGGGGATCTATTATCTCTGCGACCAGGATCCGCAGAAGGCCAAGCAGGTCACGCTTGATTTTACCACGTACCTTCGAAAGAACTTCACCGCGATCGCGAGCGAAGAGCCCATTCCTTTTACGAGCGAGCTGGAGCATACCCGCGCCTACCTCGCCGTCGAACAGGCGCAGTATGAGGACTGTCTTCTCGTCGATTTCGACACGCCGCATACCATGTTCCGCCTGCCGCCGCTCACGCTCCAGCCGATCGTGGAAAACGCGGTCAAGCACGGTCTGTCGTCCGATTTTCCCCAGGTGCATATCTTCGTAAAGACCCGGAAAACGTCTTCCGGAAGCGAGATCACGGTGGAAAATGACGGCTCCGAGTTTAACCCCGAAAGCGATGCCGAGCCGCATATTGCTCTGTCCAATATCCGGCAGCGGCTGGAAATGATGTGCGGCGGGAAGCTGACGATTCAGCCCCGCGAGGGCGGAGGTGTCGTGGTTACCGTCAGCATCCCCTGTCATAAAGCATAGATCCGCCTTAGCGGGAACCGGATTACTAAGAGGAGGCGGCATTTGCCGAAGATATTTATGAACACCAAAAAGACAAGTTTTAAACACATAGGCTTTATCGGTCTCGGCCTGATCGGCGGCTCGGTGGCGATGGCGGTCCGCCGCGCCTTTCCGGAGCTGCCGATCACGGCCTGGAACCGGAACCGGGCGGTTCTCGAGGAAGCGCTGGCCGATGGGACGGTCACCGGGGCGGACGACGGGAGCTTCTCGTCCTTCGCGGACTGCGATCTGGTCTTCCTCTGCGTGCCGGTCATCACCGCGATCGATATGATGAAGCGGCTGGAGCCGGTTCTTTCTCCCGGAGCGATCCTGACGGATGTGGGCTCGGTCAAGGGCGACATTCATCGGGCGGTTGAGGGAACGCCCCTCGACTGGCGTTTCATCGGCGGCCACCCGATGGCCGGCTCGGAGAAGACCGGTTATGAGCACGCGAGCGCGCAGCTGCTTGAGAACGCCTGGTATTTTCTCACGCCCGCGGGAAACGTCGATGTGCGGAGAGTCAGCGACCTTTCCGAGCTCATTTCCGCGATCGGGGCCCTTCCCCTCGTCATGCCGAGCGAGGAGCACGACTACGTCACCGCGGCGATCAGCCATTTTCCGCATGTTCTGTCCGCCTCGCTGGTAAATCTCGTGCGCGATCTCGATCTTCCCGGCCATCCGATGAAGACCGTGGCGGCCGGCGGCTTCCGCGACATCACGCGGATTTCCTCCTCCTCGCCGCAGATGTGGCAGGAGATCTGCCTTGCCAATCCCAAAAATATCTGCCGCGTCCTGGACGCGTATATGCAGAAGCTCATCGACTATCGCCTTGCCATCAGCAACGGGGACGCGGATAAGCTCTACGAAATCTTCCGGAGCTGCAAGGACTACCGCGACAGCTTCGACGCGCAGCCTCATATCCCGATGTTCCACGAATACCGGCTTTTTGTCGAGATCGCGGACGAGACCGGAAGCCTCGCGAAGATCACGGCGCTTTTATCGGAAGCGGGCATCTCGATTCGGAATCTTTCGATCATCAACAACCGCGAATACGAGCAGGGCGCGCTGAAGATCGCGTTCGGAAGCGAGGCGGCACGGGCAGCCGCCGGAGACGTTCTTTCAAATGCAGGCTACGTGGTTCACGGGACGGCGCCGAGGGGCTGACCGCAGCCGGTTTTACACGCTCAGATACAGGCTGAGTGGTTCACGGGACAGCGCCGAGGGGCTGGCCGCAGCCGGTTTTACACGCTCAGATACAGGCTACGTGGTTCACGGGACGGCGCCGAGGGGCTGACCGCAGCCGGTTTTTACAGTGAGGTTTTCTATGAAGATTAAGAGGAGCGGCTCCCTTCGCGGGAAGCTGACGGTTCCGGGCGACAAGTCGATCTCGCACCGGGCGGTGATGTTCGGGGCGATTGCCGAGGGCACGACGACGGTTCGGGGATTTTTAAAAAGCGCCGACTGTCTCTCGACGATCGGCTGTTTCCGCAGAATGGGGATTTCTATTGAAGAGTCGGCAGAGGCCGGTTCAGCGGTTCTGAGAATCCACGGCAAAGGGCTGCGCGGACTCAAAAAGCCCGACGGGGCGCTGGATGCCGGGAACAGCGGAACGACCACACGGCTGCTGGCCGGGATTCTCGCCGGCCAGCCCTTTGAGGCAGCCATCGTGGGCGATGCCTCGCTCTCCCGCCGCCCGATGAGCCGGGTAAGCGAACCGCTCACCGCCATGGGAGCGAAGCTTCGAAGCACGGAGGGTCACCTGCCGATGACAATTCAGGGGGGAAGTCTGCACGGCATCTCCCATGAGAGCCGCGTGGCCTCGGCACAGGTTAAATCCTGTATTGCGCTCGCCGGCCTTTACGCGGAAGGGATCACCCGGATTACGGAGCCCTCGCTTTCGCGCAACCATACCGAGCTTATGCTCTCGGCCTTCGGCGCCGACATTTCCACGGAATACGGCCGGGGGATCCTGGAGCGGGCTTCCCTGCTTCGCGAAGAAAAGCATTATCTCTGGAGCGCGGTGAAGGATCAGCCGATTGCCGAGATCGATCCCGTGACCGGCCGGAATCTTACGGATCCTCTTCACGGAAGGACCGCGCCGTCCGCGGGACCCCGGCCGACCTGCGTCGTCCGGCCGGGAAAGGAGCTTCACGCCCTGGACATCACGGTTCCGGGGGATATCTCCTCGGCCGCGTATTTCCTCGCGGCGGCGAACCTCGTCCCGGGCTCGGAGCTTTTTCTGACAAATGTCGGCATGAACCCGACAAGGACGGGTCTTCTTTCCGTCCTGGAGGCGATGGGCGGCAGATACACCCCGGAGAATCTCCGGCTCATGGGCGGGGAACCCGTATCCGACCTCCGCGTCTCTTTCGCGAAGCTTCACGGAACCTACATCGGCGGCCCCCTGATCCCTACGCTCATCGACGAGCTGCCCGTCATCGCCGTGATGGCGGCCTACGCGGAAGGCGAGACGATCATCCGCGACGCCAAAGAGCTGCGCGTGAAGGAATCCGACCGCCTTGCGCGGATCGTGGAAAATCTCCGCGCGCTCGGCGTCGGGGTCGAGGAGGTTCCGGACGGCATGGCGATTCAGGGGAACGGCGGAAAGCCCTTTAAGGGAGCCGTCATCGATCCTCACGGCGACCACCGGCTTGCGATGGCTTTCGCCGTCGCCGGGCTCGCGTCCGATGAAGGGATCGCCATCCGGGACGAGGGCTGCGTGGCCGTCTCCTATCCCGCGTTCTTTGCGGATCTCGCCGCCGTCGGCGCGGAGCTCTCCGCTTAAATCCTCCCGGATCGCCGGGACGGGTCCGCTCCGAACGGGCATACATCGTTCGCACGCTGAAGCACCTCGCGGAAACGTCGCTCGCTCCGGCGGCCGCCGCAGCCTGCGTCATCGCTGTACCGTAATAACACGGCCGTTCACACAGCAAACGGCATACGTAAAGACCCGGCCAGCCTGGCCGGGTCTTTTTTTTATTCACAGAGCCGCGTAAGGAAAGCTGCCTTCGGCAGCACGCGGCTCGCGATGCGAGGCAGAGGTCGGCGTTCGCCTCCCTCTACCCTATTTTCGATCATGATTGGCCGCCGGAATAAAACTCCGTTACGGTTTCATTTGCCTGAATCAGCACGGAGCTCTGACGGAAGGTCTTGATCATCTCGTCCGCGGCCTTATGCACAGCGGCCAGGTCGGTGTCGCTCAGGTAGATGACCAGCGAAAACTCCCGGTACATCATGTCTCCATCCGCCCAGCCGCCTTCGGCGCTCTGTAACGTATAGCCGCCGAAATGTCTGACAAGAATATCTTCCGCCTGCTTTTTGGCCTCTTCCGGCTCAAACACCGGCTCGTTCGTATCCTTGTCGTTCGTGCCCAGGTACAGCACGTACTGCACGTCCTTCTTCTTCGCGTCCGCGGGTGTCATTGACTTATAGAGGCTGACGCCGGACAGACAGACCGCGATCACGGCAAGGATCAACGCAAGTATTCCGATCTTCTTGTTCATCACGGGGAACTCCTTATCCATGAATCATTGGCGTTGCTGTTCACGCCCGAGCCGGACACTCGCCTTAAAGGACCAGCTGCGCGCCGCTGTCCGGCTGCGGGCCAATGAAATAAGAAACGACCAAAAAATAAACCAGAGAACGGCTCTATGCCGGGATCGGCAGCGCCGCTTACAGCCTCTCGTCCTTCTCGATGTCAAGGAAATACTTGTACGTGTCAACGGTGAGCTCGCCGCAGGCCGCCTCGTCGCAGGCAATGATGGCCGCCTGGTGAAGCTGCAGCGCACTGCAGGTCCATTTCTGGCTGACGCCGCCCTCGACGCTCTTCGCGAGGGCACGGGCTTTGTTGTGGCCGTTGATCAGAATAAGCACTTCCCGGGAGTCCGTAACCGTGCCGATGCCGACCGAAAGCGCGTATTTCGGAACCGCTTCCATGTCGTTCCCAAAGAAACGGGAGTTGACGAGCCTGGTCTCCGTCGTCAGCGCGCGAAGCCCCGTGCGGGAGGACAGAGAGGTGTACGGCTCGTTGAACGCAAGGTGTCCGTCCACGCCGATGCCGCCCATGAAAAGATCGATGCCGCCGTAGGAAGCGATCTTCGCCTCGTACCGGGCGCACTCCGCCTCCGGATCCTCGGCCATCCCGTTCAGGATGTTGATATTTTCCGGCTTCATGTCGACCAGATGGTCAAAAAGGTTGTCGTGCATGAAATACCAGTAGCTCTGGTCGTGCTCACGGGGAAGCCCAACGTATTCGTCCATATTAAAGGTCACAACATTTGCAAAGGAAAGCTCGCCGGCCTGATTCATCCGGACCAGCTCTTTGTAAACGCCGATGGGCGAGGAGCCAGTCGGAAGTCCCAGGACGAAGGGACGATCCTCCTTATGCGCCCGGATCTTCGCGGCGATGTAGTTGGCCGCCCATTTGCTCATGTTTTCATAATTTTCCTGAATAACGACTCTCATCTTTAATCCCCCCTGTTCGGAATTCGAAACCTCTATTTCCGGCGGATCGTCATCATCCGCTCATTTATCTTCAATAACAGCTCCTTACGCTCCGGCGACGTGGCCCTTTTCCCGGATGACCCGGATAACGTCATCCACATACTTCTCGCAGAGCTCGTCCGTATCGGCCTCGACCATCACGCGGATGACCGGCTCGGTACCGCTCTCACGGACAAGGATCCGGCCGTTATCGCCGAGTTTATGGGCGACAGCCGCAACGGCCGCCTGCACGTCCGGGTCATTCTGCGCCTCGGGCTTGCTGACGACGCGGACATTTTTCAGGACCTGCGGATAGAACACCACCGGCTCGGCCAGCTTGCTCATCGGCTTTCCCTTCGCGAGCATAACCTCCATCAGCTTCAGGCTGGTCAGGATCCCGTCACCGGTCGTCGCGTATTTGCTGAAGATGATGTGACCGCTCTGCTCACCGCCGATGCGGTGCCCGTTCTTCACCATGCTCTCGTAGACATATTTGTCGCCGACCTTCGTCTTGTCATAATCGATGCCGACCCTGTCAAAGGCCTTATAGAGCCCGAAATTGGACATGACGGTGGTGACCACGGTGTTGTTGTTGAGCTTTCCCCGCTCCTTCATATACAGGCCATAGATATAGAGAATATGGTCTCCGGTGACGACGTTTCCCTTCTCGTCGACACAGAGACACCGGTCCGCGTCGCCGTCGTAGGCGAAGCCGATATCCAGCCCCTTCTCCACCACATATTTCTGTAAATGTTCAATATGGGTGCTTCCGCAGTCCGTGTTGATGTTATAGCCGTCCGGCTCATCGTTAATGACAAAGGTCTTCGCGCCGAGGGCGTCAAAGACACCCTTGGCGATCGACCAGGCCGCGCCGTTGGCCACGTCAAGGCCAACCTTCTTGTTTTTAAAGCTGAACTTGGACATGGAGATGAGATAGCCGATGTAGCGGTTGCGGCCGGCCACATAGTCCACCGTCCGGCCGACGTTCCGGGTCGCCAGGGGGATCGACAGATTTCCGTCCAGGTATTCCTCAACCTTGAGGATCGTCTCCTCCTCCATCTTCTCCCCCATGCCGTTCAGGAGCTTGATCCCGTTGTCATAGAAGGGGTTATGAGACGCAGAGATCATGATCCCGCAGTCAAAATCGTCCACACGCGTGATATACGCCACCGAGGGCGTGGTCGTTACATGCATAATATAAGCATCCGCGCCCGAGGCCATAAGGCCGGTGCAAAGCGCGTACTCAAACATGTACGAGGATCGCCGCGTATCCTTACCGATCACGACCTTGCACTTCCGATCCACCCGCTCGCCATAATACCAGCCAAGAAAACGGCCGATCTTAATGGCATGCTCGTAAGTCAGTTTAACATTGGCCTCACCGCGGAAGCCGTCTGTTCCAAAATATTTGCCCATATGTAATCCTCTTTCAATCGTATCGCATTCGGGAAGTCCGTAAACCTTTACGGTTCACATACGGACCATGTAAAATGATGCTCTTATTTCAGATGTCCGGACACCCTTTCGGGAAAACTTCCTTCGCTTTCATTCGGTCGGGAAAGCCTCTGTTACGGTCTTGATTCCGCTTTTTCCTCTTTCCCTTTCGACCCCTCGGCCGCGGCAGCATCCGCCGAGTCTTTCGATCACTGCCGTCCTCGTCAACCTTTCGGTCCAGGCGCTTAAAGAATTTTATAAAACCTCCTCGGGCATGTATTGTACCATATCCGCGTCAATCGTGACAATTATTTTTCGCAGTTTCTCTTCCCTCGGAGTACAAAAACAGCAAATGTGTCAAAAATTTATTTCATTTTCCTTTGATCTTCGTAAAAAAAACACGAGGTGTTCACACACAAACACCTCGTGTCTCACCTGTTTTAAGAAGATTCGTTTCCGCTGCCAGTCTCTTTAGAAATTGGAGGAACGACGAACATTCTTGGCCAGGACACCCGCCCGGGTAAACTGCTTGACAAAGCGGTTAAACTGAGCGCTCGTGGTGGCACCGGGAACGTAAACAACGATCTTGCTCGCGTCCACATTGTTACCGAACAGGTTCTTGTTAACGTTGTTGATCTTTCTGGCCTTGATATAGATCGTCTTAAGGCTGTGAGCGCCGGCGAAGCACTTGTAGTCCAGATGACCCGCAGAGAACTTGGATCCGAGCGTAACGCTCTGAACCTTAACAGCATTCAGGAAAGCGCCTGTCTTGACGGCACCGATCTTATATGTGACCACGCCGCGCTTATTCTTATTAACGACAACCTTCTTGCCCTTGTCATTGACATAGTAGTACTTACCATTCTTGACTTTGACATCCGTGAAGGTAACCGAGGTCGCATTCGGATTGACCTTTGTAACAAGCGCGTTGCCCCTGTTGGTCGTGTTAACCGTCTGCATCATTTCCTTGGCTTTTGCCGTATACGGCGTATTGCCATGCTTCGTAACCGGGCCAAGAGTCACGACCGGGCTCTTCGTTGCAGCCATAACGCTGCTGACAGGTGTCAGAGCAATTGCAGCTGCCAGAAGTCCAGCGAGAACCTTCTTCATACCTTTGAACATAGTTGCATCTCCTCCTTTCCCTGAAATTTTCTTAATATAATCCGATTGCTCGGATGCTAAAAGCTGTGTGCAGCTTCAAGCCGTTTCAAAGCGTGAGCGAATCCCACTTTTTTCCGCTTCTGCCGGACGGATCCATGACCCGCCGTCTCTCACTTCTTGGCATCCTTACCGTAATACCCGCTCTTGCGTCCGTAATACTTCCCGTAATACTTCTTCCCATAATATCTTCTGTAGTATCCGTTCGCACCGGAAGCCGCACGGTTCAGGACGACGCCAAGGATCCGGCAGCCCGCGCGTTCGAGCTTCGCCACGGTGTCCCGCACCATCCGGGCCGGGATCATGCCGCTGCGGATCACGAGAATCGCGCCGTCACACTGGCTTCCGATCCGCTCGCCGTCCGATACCAGATCCAGGGGCGGCGTGTCCTCGAACACATAACGGTAACGTTTCTCAAGCTCCGTCATCATGTTTTCAAAGCGGCTGCTGTCCAGAAGGAAGGACGGGTTCATGACATTGGAGGTGTTCAGGATAATATCCCCATCCTCCAACTGCGTTTTGCAGATCACCTCATCCAACTCGGCACTTCCCGCCAGAAAGTCCGAGGTGCCCTTGCCCTTCACGTTCGCACCGAGGGTTTCCTTCAGCACCGACTTGCGCAGGTCCATATCCAGCAGCACCGCCGGAGTTCCGACGTTGGCCATCTGCCTCCAGATATGCGCGGCAACAAAGCTCTTTCCTTCATCCGGGACACTGCTGATGACCATGATCTTACGCACCTCGCTTCCGAGAAAGCCGATGTTAATGCGCAGACGGTTGATCGCCTCCTCCATCGAGTAGGGAAGCTCCTGGAGATTATCCAAATTCAGTTCATTCATACGACCTTCTTCCTCCTCGACTTTTTCGATCCATCCGGGTTCTCTGCATTCTTCCAGGATTCCGGGAGATCACCTTCCGGAATCACCGTCATCGGCAGGATGCCAAGCACCTTCTCGACATCCTCGGAGGTCGTCACCGTGTCATCCATAAGGAAGATGATGGTCAGAATGGCAAGAACCGCCACAAGACCGACCAGGCCGCCGATCAGAACGTTGCGACGCATGCTCGGAGAACTCTTCGAGGTCGGGACAATGGCGCGTTCCGCGATGTTCGGGCGGGCCGTGTCCATAAGGGCCGGAATCTTCTCCACCGCCTTATCCGCGAGGGCGTTGGCGATGGTCTGCGCTTCCTTCGGGCTCTTCGACGTGACGGAAATCACCAGAATACGGGTATTGGCAATGGTCGAAATACTGACCATGCCCGAAAGCTGTTCATAGGTATAAGGAAGGCCTTCCTCCTCGGCGATCTCCTCGAGAATCGGGCGAACCTTCAACAGTTCTTTGTAGTCATTGGAAAGCGAGGTTCCGATGTTCAGGTCACTCAGGTTTACGATGCTGTCGCTCGAATTCGAAACCATGTAGAGCTTCGAGGTCGCCGTGTATTTCGGAACGATAAGAAAATATGTAACGGCTCCTGCGATCAGCACCCCGGCCAGAAGGCCGGCCAAAACAAAGTACCATCTGGAGAGGTAGTAACTAAAGAGAGCCGAAAGATCGATTTCATCCTGCCCGTACCTGGCAGGGCTCTCCGCCAATTGCGTCCTGTTCTGTTCCATGAGGTTGTTCCTTTCCAAAACCTGCACAAATGCAATTATAGACCAAAAAAACGATCTTGTCACTACTTAAAAATACATTATCTTCACTGATCGATTTCCGGACATCCTTGCTTCCTTATAAATGTGCATCTGATCATAACGCACGAAAACCATGACCTTATTTCACGGCTTCTTGCATACTTAGTTATTGTACATTGAAACACATAAAAAGGCAAGCAAAAACTGTCAAAAACCAAAGCAACAATTTTTAACAAAAATAGCCGTCATTCTTAAGATAATTTCAGAATAGTACACAAAAAAACCGCATTCCCAGACATTTACCGGGAATGCAGTCTGAACACATGAAGCATCCGGGATTCGAACCCGGGACAACTTGATTAAAAGTCAAGTGCTCTACCGACTGAGCTAATGCTCCCTCCTGGGCTAGTTGGATTCGAACCAACGAAATGCAGCAGTCAAAGTGCTGTGCCTTACCCCTTGGCGATAGCCCAATGCTTAAGACGCAGCGAGTGCTGCAAGGGTGGATAGTGGGACTCGAACCCACGGCCTCCAGAGCCACAATCTGGCGCGCTAACCAACTGCGCTATACCCACCATAAAACGTGCCTGAAGGGACTCGAACCCCCGACACACGGCTTAGAAGGCCGTTGCTCTATCCAGCTGAGCTACAGGCACATAGCCGCTGATGTCCTTAAAAAAAGACAAAGCAGGTGATGGGAATCGAACCCACGTGTCCAGCTTGGAAGGCTGGTGTTCTACCATTGAACTACACCTGCATGAAGGATAACCGGCAAATGCTTCGGGGCACTCACCCAATCGGGGTGACAGGATTCGAACCTGCGGCTTCCTGCTCCCAAAGCAGGCGCTCTACCAAGCTGAGCCACACCCCGTCGCCGCGATCACGCTCCGAATCCTCTCACGGAACGCAAATATTATTATACAAAAGACCTCCGTATTTGTCAACAGTTTTTTTAAAACGTTTTTCGTCGCCGGCCCGAGCCGGGCAGCAAGTGTCCGGCTCGGGTGTGACTTGTAACCTTTATTTTCCGTCTCGGGACATGGAAAAGCTTTCCATGGGGTAGCGGGCAAGGTTTTCGAGGACCCCTCTCCCGTCGGCGTGCGAGAGCAGATCCTTCCGGGCGTTGACGACCATCTTTTCCGCCTCGCGCCGGGACGGTCCGCCGACGCAGCCCCCGGGGCACATCATGCCTTCGACAAAATCCGCCGGAAGCCGTCCGTTCTTCAGAAGCAGCAGGGCCTTCCGGCACTCTGTTCCGCCCGCGCAGGAAAGAAGGCGGATCTCCGAAACGTCCTCTCCTCTTTCCTTCATACATTCAAGGACGGCGGATGCGACGCCGCCGCTCCCGGCGAAATTCTTTCCGAAGATCGAGGCTTCCTGATAATTCTCCGGATCCGGCTCAAATCTGATCTCTTTGGAATCCATCAAAGCCAGCATTTCTCCGAAGGTCAGGGCCATGTCCGGCGTGTCGGCAATATCCGGGTCCCCGCACTCGCCCTTTTTGGCGATGCACGGTCCGATGAAGACCGT
>CACZBB010000023.1 GCA_902779245.1 uncultured Lachnospiraceae bacterium
TTTGCTCGTTCGTCAATTTCGCAGAATTTCTCGCGATCAGACGGACAATTCTCGGATAATCATCATTAATATCCCCCTCCTTTTCCGTTCCTAACAAATAATCAGACGTCGTATGAAGTGCAGTTGCTATATTTGCAACAATTTCGCTTTTGGGTATCCGATTACCATTCATGTAACGAGACACCGTTGCTTCTGTTACTCCAATCCTTTCCGACAATTCCTTCTGCGTCATTCCCTGTTTCTTAAGCAATTCAGCCAGCCGACTCGCAAAAGCTTCATCTGCCATATGACTTTCCTCCTCTTCTCCTTTATTAAAGCCACCGCGCTTGTGACTTACCATAAGTATAACCGCAATTTTTATTTTGTCAACTAATTTTCTTCGCTTCAAAAGATTTTCTGAGAAAAAGTCGCAGGAACAGTACATAAGGCATAGCATCTGAGCGAAGGATCTTATATATTTCCAGACGAGATTCTTCGTCGCATCGCTCCTCAGAATGACAACACTTAATGTTCAGGCTGCGAAGTATGAGATAACATCCTCAAATTATTAATTTCCTGAAAGAATTTGAAAGCAAGGATGATTTCGAAAAACCTTCTTAAAATACACTGAATTAATAAATAGAGTAGAGGGAGACGAACGCCGATCCTCTGCCCCTCATCGCGAGCCGTACGCTGCCAAGGCAGCTAAATTCCTTGCTCGTCTCTGTGAATAAAAAATCGAAGGCCATATAGTTTAGCCTTCGACTTTTATTTATCTTCTTCCATTCATTTGTAAAAATGCAGCTACAAGTTGAGCAAAGGAAATCCATTACTTTTCGATAGTAACTCGTTCTTCGAATATGGAAAAATTACACACAGGGACTTTCCCTCTGTGTTGGTTAGAACACGACCCTTCCCGCGCAGCCGCAGGGCAAAACGAGGTCGGTGCCGGAAACGGGAAGGCCGATTTCACCGGCCTCGACGCTCCTGGGATTCTTCTTCCGCAGGGCTTCCTTTAACATATAGGTAAGAACGCCGGGCTGGAGCCCCGTGGTGTAGGAATTGAGCAGAAAGAACAGGGGTTTTTCGGCCAGAAGCTCGGCCAGGAGGAGAAGCAGCGGGTAGATGGTCTCCTCCAGCTTCCAGATCTCCCCCTTCGGTCCGCGGCCGTAGGAGGGCGGGTCGAGGATGATCGCCTCGTACCGGCTGCCCCGGCGGATCTCCCGCTGGGCGAATTTCGTGCAGTCATCGACCAGCCACCTGGCCGGGCGCTCCGAAAGGCCGGAGATGGCCGCGTTCTCCCGCGCCCAGCCGACCATGCCCTTCGAGGCGTCAACGTGCGTCACGGACGCTCCCGCCGCCAGGGCCGCCAGCGTAGCCCCGCCCGTGTAGGCGAAAAGGTTGAGGACCCGCACCGGACGGCCGGCCTCGCGGATGAGCTTCCCGAACCAGTCCCAGTTCGCCGCCTGCTCCGGGAAAAGCCCGGTGTGCTTGAAGCTGAAGGGCTTGAGCCGGAACGTTAAGGAGCCGTCCTGTGCCGGATACTGAATATCCCAGGTCTCCGGAAGATCGCGGAAATCCCAGCTCCCGCCGCCCTTCGAAGACCTCGTGTAATGCGCATTTGCATGTTTCCAGCGAAGGTCTTTGCGGCCCGTCTGCCAGATGACCTGCGGGTCCGGACGGATAAGGAGATACGTTCCCCACCGCTCCAGCTTTTCTCCGCCGTCCGCGTCCAAAACCTCATAATCCTGCCAACGATCCGCGATCCACATAGATTTTCTCCCCGCGTAAGTATATAGAATAAAGAAAGGTTCCCAACTGCCTTTTCGTGAGATTCTTCGGCCTTCGGCCTCAGAATGACAGCCTCGTGAAATTCTTCGGCCTCAGAATGACAATGGCCTTTATCTCATTTACGCAAAATCTTCTTTTCCGAACGTCCCCCTCATGCTAAAATAGAAGGGAAGTTTCTTATGTATCATACGCTTGATTTTTGGATTCGTAAAGCCCGAAAGGAGGTTATTGCCATGTCCATCGATGAAATTTTCCTTCAGATGAAAGCAAAGCTGCAAAGCGATCCGACGCTTCGCGCCCGTCTCCTCGAAACAAGGAAAAGCAAGACACCCATCTCGGATTTTTGCGCGATCTTCCGCAGCCAGGGACTTGAACTTTACGAAATGGATCTCATCGAAGCCGGCGAGGCGGATTACGCCGCCATGAAACGTTCCACGAACGGCGGCGGGGAAAACTCGCCCGCCCTGACCGGCTCAGACGACTACTACGAGATGTTTCTCGCGGAGCTTTAAGCCCGCGGACACAGGCAGCGAGGTTTTCCGGTCATACGCCGACCGGAATGACATTTTCACCGGCGAGAATCCCTATCTCCCCGCTCTGGAAGACACGATCTCCGCGTCGGACATTGCCGCCGAGATCGACCTTGGACTTCACGAGATCCCGCTCTCCCTCATCGTCGGCACGCGCACGAAAGGCCGGCAGAACGCATTTTCCGCGAATTTCATGCCGCTTCTGGCGGACGGCAGCGAATTTTCCGCCAAATGGCAGTCTCTCTTTAATTCACAGATCGAGGAGGGACTCCGCGACCCCATCAAATGCTATGAATATTTGAACAGATTTTACGTGGAGGAGGGCAATAAGCGCGTTTCGGTCATGAAATATCTGGGCGCGTACTCCATCCACGCCAACGTCATCCGCATCCTCCCGAAGCGGACCGACGAACAGCGCATCCGGGTCTATTATGAATTCCTGGAATTTTATAACGTGACCGGGCTTTTTGACATCGTTTTCTCACAGGAGGGGCGGTACCAGCAGCTCGCGGTCTGCCTTGGTCAGAACCTCTCGGATCCCTGGCCGGAGGCTCTGCTTGCGGATTTCCGCACCGCCTTCAACAATTTTTCGAAGGTTTACTCGGACAAGGGCGGCGACCGTCTGCTGGCGACCACCTACGACGCGTTTTTGGTGTATCTTAAGGTCTATTCCCTCGGATCGCTCCTGCAGGACAGCCCCAGCGAGATTCACCGCCGCATCGGAAGGCTCTGGCGGGAGATCGAGGCGGAGGGAAGCTCCGCCACCGTCGCCATCGCGGACTCCCCGGAGGCTATCGAGAAGGCGTCCGGCATCACGCAGGCCGCCGGCGCGGGCTTCCGCCGGCTCTTCGGCGCCGCGCACGCCCAGGGCTCCGCGATGCGCGTCGCGTTCCTGTACGAGAAGACCGCCCAGACCTCGAGCTGGGTGTACGGCCATGAGCTTGGGCGCCTGGACGTCTCCCACCGGCTCGGCGAGCGTATTGATACCATCTTCTTTGACAACTGCGACACGACGGAGAAAACCGAAAAAGCGATCGAGGCCGCCATCGCCGACGGATGCGAGGTCATCTTCACCACCTCCCCGTCCATGATGCCGGCGGCCCGGAAGGCGGCGGTTGAGAACCCGAAGGTCCGGTTCCTGAACTGCTCCATCAATCTTTCCGTGAGCACGGTCCGCACCTACTATTCCAGGATGTACGAGGCCAAGTTCCTCATGGGCATCCTGGCCGCAAGTCTCACGGAAAATCACCGCGTCGGTTACGTCGCGGACTATCCCCTCTACGGCACCGTCGCCAACATCAACGCATTTGCCGCGGGCGCGGCGATGGCCGATCCGCTCTGCCGGGTCGAGCTCATCTGGACCGGGCTCGCCGACGAGACCAAGAAAAGCTTCTCTCCGGAGGTCCGGATCATTTCCGGGTCCGATTTCATCCGTCCGGAGGACGACAGCCGCAAATACGGCCTGTTCCGTCTGGAGGACGATGGCAAGGTTACGATCCTCGCGTCTCCGGTCCCCGAGTGGGGGCGCTATTATGAGCTGATTCTTGCCAGCGTCCTCGACGAAAGCTACGATAAGGTCACCGCCACAAAGAAGGGAAGCCCTCTTAATTACTGGTACGGCATGGCCGAGGGCGTCATCAGCATCATCCTCTCCGGCGACCTCTCGTATAACACGAAGAAGCTTGTGAATGCCTTCCGCTCCTCGATCCTGACCGGAAGCTTCCTGCCCTTCGACGGAGAGCTGCGGTCGCAGACGGGCGTGATCAAGACGGACAACGATCCGCGGCTCAGCTACGGCGAGATCATCACGATGAACTGGCTCTATGAAAATGTCGACGGCCGTATTCCCGAGATCAGCGAGATTAACGAGGATCATCAGCCTTCTCTGGCCATCGCCGGCATCTCGGAAGGCGCCGCGCTGGCCGCGAAAGCCGCCGCCAGGGCCAGTGCCGCCGATCCCCGCGTCGTCGTCCCCACGGGCAAATCCGCGGAGGAAGCGGCGGCCGCCGCGAAGGCTGCCCAGCTCGAAGCCTCCCGGCTCGCGGTCGCGGCCGTAGAGCGGGCAAAGACCGCCGAGGCCGAAGCTGCCCGGGCGAAGGCTGCCGCCGAAGCGGAAGCCGCCGAGGCGAAGGCCGATGCCGCCAAGGCGAAAGCCGCCGCCGAAGCGGAGGCCGCGAAAGCCAAGGCCGAGGCGGAGGCCGCAAAGCTTCTGGCCCAGGAGAAGGAAGCCGCGGAAGCGGAAAAAGAGCGGGTGCGGGCGGAAGCCCAGGCTGAGGCCGAAAAAGCGAAGGCCGAGGCTGCCGAGGCAAATGAAGCCGCGAAGCGGGCCGCGTCGGTCGCGCGGAAGGCCGTCCGGATGATCACCGAGGCCAAGATCCAGGCCTCGACAAATGCCGCTCTCGCGAAGGAAGCAAAGGCAAAAGTGCAGAAAGCCGAGGCGGAAGCCGCCGCCGCGCGGCTCGAGAAAGAGGCGAGCGAGGCTGCCGCGGACGCAGCCCTCTCGCAAGTGCGGTATGTTGCCGCCGCCGGGACCATCGCCCCGGATGACACGCCTGTTCTCGCGGCCGGCACGGAGGCCGGAGCCGCGGACAGGAAGATACCGGCGGAAAACGGTGATGTATCCGAGGGGGAGGGTAAGTCTTGAAGATTTTGGTTCTTGCCGATGAAGAGCGCAGCTACTACTGGGATTTTTACGAGCGCGAAAAGTTCGAAGGGATCGATCTGATCCTCTCGGCCGGGGATCTTAAGGCGGAATACCTTGAATTTCTCGTGACGCTGACCGCGATTCCCGTTCTTTATATATGCGGTAATCACGACGATTATCATCTTCGCGCCCCGGAGGGCTGTATCTGCATCGAAGATAAAATCTACAATTATCACGGACTGCGGATCCTGGGCCTGGGCGGCTGCGTCCGCTATAAGACCGGGCAGAACGACAACATGTACACGGAACCGGAAATGCGCCGCCGCTGTCACCGGGCCAGTCTTCTGGCAACGATGAAAAACGGTTTCGACATCCTCCTGACCCACGCTCCCGTTCGCGGGTACGGCGACATGGATGATCTCCCGCACCGGGGTTTCGATTGTTTCAATGACCTGCTCGAACGCTGGAAGCCCCCCTACATGCTCCACGGCCATGTTCACAAGGCGTATGGACATTTTCAGCAGGAGCGGATCCACGCCTCGGGCACACGTCTCATCAACGCCTGCGGCTCTTATATTCTGGACATCCCCGACGACGCTTACCCCGAGCTCGGACGCACCGGAGCAAAGATTTACGATCTTTACACACACTTTAAGATAAAAACAGGGCGGCACTGAGGTGCCGCCCTGTTTTAATGTTATCGTTCACAGTAACCTTTTAATTCTCTCCCGTCAGGAGGTGAAGACCCGGAATTCCCGGCATCCTCTTATTTTGTCTCCGGATGATCGTCGACGAGCGCCCAGGCGATGCTGATCGCATGGTCGCCGCAGCGCTCAAGATCCGTACAGGTATCGACGTAGACGATGCCCGCCATCGGCTTGCAGCTCGAGGTCAGAAGCCGGTCGGCGTGCGCCGAGATGATCTGGCGCTGATAATCGTCCACATCCTGTTCAAGCTGCTCGATCTCCGGCAGACGGGCAAAATCCTCGTTGCTGAAGATCTCCAGGCTGACGCGGATACTCTTTAGTGTCCTCCGGCTCAGTTCTCCCAGCTCGCCCGATCCGATCTCGGAGATCTCGGAACCCGTCGACTCCAGCTTCGAGACATACTCCGTAATATTCTCGGCATGATCCCCGATTCGCTCGATGTTCGAGGCGATCAGGAGAAGCTTGGATACGCGGAACGCATCCTTCGGGGAAAGCGTGCGCGTCCGAAGATCGATCAGTCCGTCACTGATCACATGGGTCAGATGATCGATGGTCTTCTCGCGGTTCTGCACCCGGGTCAAAAGCTTCTCGTCTTTTTCCTCCGCGAGGAAATACTCCATCGCGCTTTCAAGATTGTCCGCGGCAAGCTGACCCAGACGCTTCGTCTCCATGACGGCCTGCCGGACGGCAACCGTCGGCAGAACGCTGTCCATGTTCACCATGTACATCAGCTTCTTCTCTTCGCGCATCTGCGCCTCCTCCGGAAGGTCCGGAAGGATCTTCATGGCCAGCTTGACGAAAAGATTCTGAAGCGGGAAGCCGGCGATTACGGCGATTATGGCGAAAGCCGTATGCGTGTTCGCGATCTGACGCCCGATATTGCCCGGCGAAAGCGAGCAGATGCCGGTCAGGATCGCCGGAATCAGGTTGATCAGGATAATGAGGAGCGTCGCCCGGAACAGGTTAAAGATCAGGTTCAGCACCGCGGTCCGCTTACCGTCGCGGTTGGTCGTCATGCCGGCCAGAAGGTTCGGCGTCACCGAACCGATCGCCGCGCCGATCAGAAGATAAACGGCCGGCCCGTAATCCAGAAGCCCCTGCACGGCAAAGGTCTGGAAGATAACGACCGAAGAGGAGGAGCTCTGCAGAAGCGCCGTGAACAGGATGCCGAAGACCACCGCCAGCGCGGGGTTCTGCAGGGTATCCAGGGCATTGATGAACCAGGTCTCCTGCGAAAGAGGCAGGATCGCCTGCTTGATCAGCCAGATACCGGTAAAGAGCATACCGAAGCCCATGATGATCGCCCCGATGTGGCGGATTCTGGGCTTTTTCATAAACATATAAATGACCGCGCCGATGAAAAGGATGAGCGGCGTGTAGTCGGTCAGATTAAAGGCTGTGATCTGCGCGGTGACGGTGGTACCGATGTTCGCGCCCATGATGACCGCGATCGCCTGCCCGAGCCCCATCAGCCCGGAGTTCACGAAGCCGATAACCATCATGTCCGTCGCCGATGAGCTTTGGATAAGCACCGTGACCAGAATTCCCAAAAGAACCGCCATCACGCGGTTGCCGGTAACCTTTTCGAGGATCCCGCGAAGCTTGTCGCCCGCCGCGTTGGAAAGCCCCTCGGACATCATTTTCATGCCGAACAGAAACAGGCCTACGCCTCCCAGAAGCTTAAACCAATCGTATATTGTCATGTCTCCCTCCCTGCGTCGGTCCTGGATGCTTCAACTGACCAACCACCCTATATTATAAACGTTTTTTCGCCGTGAATCCACAAAAAATCCCGGAGATTCTGCAAAATCTTATGCGCTTTGGCTCAATCATAAAGGCCCCCGCCAGGGGGGCCTTGGGTGTCATATTTGGTCACCGTGTGACCAAAAACGTTGCCGTGTTACCCATATTCTTTCACACCTCCCCCCCGTCGGGTTTTCAGACAAAAAAAAGAGCAGAGAGCCGGACATGCCGGTCTCTGCTCTTACAGCATTCAGTGCATAGATATCATTATTCGACGACAGAGGCAACACGGCCCGAACCAACCGTACGGCCGCCTTCACGGATAGCGAAGGTAAGACCCTGCTCCATAGCGATCGGGTGGATGAGCTCGATGGTCATCTCGACGTTATCGCCGGGCATGCACATCTCGGTGCCTTCCGGAAGGGTGATGACGCCGGTGACGTCCGTCGTGCGGAAATAGAACTGCGGACGATAGTTGTTGAAGAACGGGGTATGACGGCCGCCTTCATCCTTGGTCAGAACGTAAACCTGAGCCGTGAACTTCCTGTGGCAGGTAACGCTGCCCGGCTTCGCGACGACCTGGCCGCGCTCGATGCCCGTACGCTCAACGCCGCGAAGGAGGACGCCGATGTTGTCGCCCGCTTCAGCGCGGTCAAGGAGCTTGTGGAACATCTCGATACCGGTAGCAACAGAGGTCTTCTTGGTCTCGGAGATGCCAAGGATCTCAACCGGGTCATTCAGCTTAAGGGTACCACGCTCAACACGGCCGGTAGCAACCGTGCCGCGGCCGGAGATCGTGAAAACGTCTTCGACCGGCATCAGGAACGGCTTGTCCGTGTCACGAACCGGATCCGGGATCCACTCGTCAACAGCGTCCATAAGCTCCATGATGTTGTCCGCCCACTTGCTGTCCGGATCATTGAGGGCCTGAAGGGCAGAGCCGCGGATGATCGGGGTGTCATCGCCCGGGAACTCATACTCGTTGAGGAGCTCACGGATCTCCATGTCGACGAGGTCAAGAAGCTCTTCGTCGTCGACCATGTCGCACTTGTTCATGAAAACAACGATCGAGGGAACACCGACCTGGCGGGCAAGGAGGATGTGCTCCTTGGTCTGCGCCATAACACCGTCAGTAGCGGCAACAACGAGGATCGCGCCGTCCATCTGCGCAGCGCCCGTGATCATGTTCTTGACATAGTCAGCGTGGCCCGGGCAGTCAACGTGAGCATAGTGCCTCTTCTCGGTCTCATACTCAACGTGAGCGGTATTGATGGTGATGCCGCGCTCTCTCTCTTCGGGAGCCTTGTCGATGTTCGCGAAATCAACGAACGTGTTGCCAGCGCACGGAACCCTCTTAGCAAGAGTAGCTGTGATGGCAGCCGTAAGGGTGGTCTTACCATGGTCAACGTGGCCGATGGTGCCGATGTTGCAATGCGGCTTAGTTCTCTCAAACTTCTGCTTTGCCATTTTTAAATATCCTCCTTAAAATGACCGGCTCTCTCTTTCGGAGCCAAAGGTATCCTTGCACCGGAATACTAAGCGCAATTTTACCGCAAAACATAAACCGATGCAAGAGAAATTTTTAGTTTTTATGAAAATCTTAGTTTATCTGAGATCCTTCGCTGCGCTCAGGATGACAGAGACTTTCTTATGAGGGATGATCCGTCTGAGATCCTTCGCTGCGCTCAGGATGACAGAGACCTTCTTGTGAGGGCTGATCCGTACTTCAGAATGAACTTCAGTCCTTCACATTCAGGATCTTGGCGGCGATGTTCTTCGGGACCGGATCGTAGCGCTCGAAGAACATGGAGTAGTTGCCGCGCCCCTGCGTCTTGGAGCGGAGGTCCGTCGCGTACCCGAACATCTCGGAAAGCGGGACGAAGCCGTTGATCTGCTTGCCGTTGCCCACGTCCTCCATGCTCTCGATACGTCCGCGGCGCGAGTTCACGTCGCCGATGACGTCGCCCATGTACTCCTCCGGCGTCGTGATCTCGACCTTCATGATCGGCTCAAGAAGCACGGGGTCAGCCTTCTTCATGGCTTCCTTGAAGCACATGGAGCCGGCGACATGGAAGGCCATCTCCGAGGAGTCGACCTCATGATAGGTACCGTCGTAAACATTTGCGTGAACGCCCACGACCGGGTATCCGCCCAGCGTGCCGGCCTTCATGGCGTCCTGAATACCATGGTCAATGGCCGGGATGTATTCCTTCGGGATCGCGCCGCCGACGACGGTGCTCTCGAACCCGTAAAGGTTCTCGCCGTTGGGATCCATCGGGGTGAAGATAACCTTGCAGTGTCCGTACTGGCCGTGGCCGCCGGACTGCTTGGCGTATTTGAATTCCTGGTTAACCTCGCGGCCGAACGTCTCCTTATAGGAAACCTGCGGCGCGCCGACATTTGCCTCGACGTGGAATTCGCGTAGCAGACGGTCGACGATGATCTCCAGGTGCAGCTCGCCCATGCCGGCGATGATCGTCTGTCCCGTCTCCTTGTCGGTGTGCTGACGGAAGGTCGGATCCTCCTCGGCGAGCTTCGCGAGGGCGGAGCCCAGCTTGTCCTGGCCGGCCTTGGTCTTCGGCTCGATGGCGAGCTCGATAACCGGCTCCGGGAACTCCATGGACTCCAGGATGATCGGATGGGTCTCGTCGCAGAGGGTGTCGCCGGTCGTCGTGTTCTTCAGACCGATCGCGGCGGCGATGTCGCCGGAATACACCTTCTCAAGCTCCATCCGCTTGTTCGCATGCATTTGCAGAATACGGGCGACGCGCTCCTTCTTGCCCTTGGTAGAGTTGAGCGCATAGGATCCGGAATTGAGGGTTCCGGAATAGACCCGGAAGTAGGCAAGCTTGCCGACGAAGGGGTCTGTCATGATCTTGAAGGCCAGGGCCGAGAACGGCTCCTCGTCGGAGGCGCTGCGATGCTCTTCCTTCCCGTCCGGCGTCTCGCCGGCGATGGCCGGGATGTCGAGCGGGCTCGGCATGTACTCGATGACCGCGTCCAGCATCTTCTGAACGCCGCGGTTGCGGTAAGCGCTGCCGCAGCAGACCGGGATGGCCGTGCCTTCACAGCAGCCCTTGCGGAGCGCCGCTTTAAGCTTCTCCACCGCGGGCTCCTCGCCCTCGAGGTACATCTCCATCAGCTCCTCGTCAAGGTCACACACCTGCTCCACGAGCTTGTCGTGCCATTCCTGCGCCTCATCCTGAAGCTCCGCGGGAATATCGACGACCTTAACGTTGTCGCCCTTCTTGTCTTCATAATAATAGGCCTGCATATCAAAAAGATCGATGAGGCCGACGAAATCAGCCTCTTTGCCGATCGGAATCTGAACGCAGATCGGGTTCTTGCCAAGGCGCGTGCGGATCTGATCCACCGAGCCGAAGAAGTTTGCGCCAATGACATCCATCTTGTTGATAAATGCCATACGCGGAACATTATACTTGTCCGCCTGGCGCCAGACGTTTTCGGACTGGGGCTCAACGCCGCCCTTGGCGTCGAAGACGCCCACCGCCCCGTCCAGGACGCGGAGCGACCGTTCGACCTCCACGGTGAAATCCACGTGGCCCGGCGTATCAATAATGTTAATGCGATGCTCCAGGGCTCCGGGCTTCGGCTGCCCTTTTTCCTCCAGCGTCCAGTGGCAGGTGGTCGCGGCAGAGGTGATGGTGATGCCCCTCTCCTGCTCCTGCTCCATCCAGTCCATGGTCGCCGTACCTTCGTGGGTATCACCGATCTTGTAGTTCACACCGGTATAGTACAGAATGCGCTCGGTCAGGGTTGTCTTACCGGCATCGATGTGAGCCATAATACCGATGTTCCTGGTTCGATCCAGGGGATATTCTCTTCCAGTAGCAGCCATGTTTTTTCCTTTCCAAACCTCCCCGCAAAGCACGGTTATCCCGCGATCAGCGTCTGACAAATACATCCTGCGGCGGGGAGATTTTTCAAAAAGCCGGCAGATCTCCGGCAAATGCCGTTTTTCCGCCTGTAAATCCTTTTAAAAGCGCCGGCTTACGCGGCGTTTCGATTAAAACCTGAAGTGGCTGAACGCCTTGTTGGCCTCGGCCATCCTGTGCATCTCTTCCTTACGCTTGACGGATGCGCCGGTATTGTTCAGAGCGTCGAGGATCTCGTTCGCAAGACGGTCCTCCATCTTCTTCTCGGAACGGTTCCGGGAGAAGTTGGTGAGCCAGCGAAGCGCCAGAGCCTGCCGTCTGTCCGGACGGACCTCGATCGGGACCTGATAGGTCGCGCCGCCGATACGTCTCGCCTTGACTTCAAGGACCGGCATGATGTTGTTCATGGCCTCCTCGAAAGCCTCGACGGCCGACTTGCCGGACTTGTTCTCTACCTTGTCAAATGCGTGGTAGACGATCTTCTGGGCGACGCCTTTCTTGCCGTCCAGCATGATCTGGTTGATGAGCTTCGTGACCAGCTGGCTGTTGTAAAGCGGATCAGCCAGGGTCTCGCGCTTGGTTGTATGTCCTTTACGTGGCACGGTACTTCCCTCCTAAATCATATGATTTTATCACAGGTACTCACATTCTGGTTTCAATGTGTTCGCGCGGACGCATCTTTCTATCTCCTACAGCCGAACAGGGACAAAAAAGATACCGCACAAATGTATTTCCGGAATCGTGAATCGTCTGCTGGCAAATTGCGCACGGGCGCGGATCGCGGCCTGCGCAGCCGAAGCGGCATGATCGTTCTTCTTTATGCCGGTTTACTTCTTCGGCCTCTTGGCGCCGTACTTGGAACGGGCCTGGCGGCGGTTCGCGACGCCGGCGGTGTCCAGCGTGCCGCGGATGATGTGGTAACGGGTACCGGGAAGGTCCTTGACACGGCCGCCGCGGATCATGACGACGCTGTGCTCCTGAAGGTTGTGGCCTTCGCCCGGGATGTAGGACGTGACTTCGACGCCGTTGGAAAGGCGGACACGGGCAATCTTACGAAGCGCGGAATTCGGCTTCTTCGGGGTGGCCGTCTTAACGGCGGTGCAGACGCCGCGCTTCTGCGGAGAGTCGTTCTTGACCGTCTTCTTCTTCAGGGAATTGAAGGAGCGGAGAAGCGCCGGAGCCTTCGGCTTTCTCGCGGAAGTCTCTCTACCTTTTCTCACTAACTGGTTAAATGTAGGCATTCCTTTTTGTTTTCCTCCTTTTTGCGTAAATGGCGGTTCGGCTGTTTGTCTGCTTTCGGGTTTTCCCGCTGCGTTTCTTCGGCAAATGTCTTTCAGGGTCATGACAAATGTTTTCTGAACGCATAGAAAGCGAGCGCACCCACCGAGTGCGCTCGCTCATTATAAACTTTCTCTGCTCGCTTCGTCAAGCGAAAAATTGTATCTTTTGGCGTGCATGACACGGCCGGACGTTTTGCGATCAGGAACCTCCGCTCAGTGTTCTTCCGCCTCCAGCGCGGCAAGCTCTTCGTCCGAAGGGCCTTCCTCCTCTTCGATCGCGGCAAGCTCCTCGAAGGTGGGCTCTTCGTCTTCTTCCTTTTCGGGAAGCGTCACAAGATCATCCTCCGGAATGTCTCCGCCTTCCGGAGCGGCGTCGTCCGCCTCTCCTTCATCCTCCTCGCCGATGCCTTCCTCGCCCTGCTCGGCGGCTTTCCGCTTCGCCTCCTCGGCCGCCGCGGCAGCCTCCTCGGCTTCTTTGGCCTTGCGGATCTCGATCCGCTCGTCGGTATCGAGCTTCACGTCGCGGTAGCGGCGGAGGCCCGTGCCGGCCGGGATAAGCTGACCGATAATAACATTTTCCTTCAGGCCGATCAGAGGATCGATCCTCCCCTTGATAGCCGCGTCGGTCAGGACCTTCGTGGTCTCCTGGAAGGAGGCCGCCGACATGAAGGAGTTCGTCGCGAGAGCCGCCTTCGTGATGCCGAGGACGATCCGGACGCCCTCCGCCGGTTCCTTGCCTTCCGCGACAAGCCGCTCGTTAAGGTCCTCGAAATCCAGGAAATCCACAAAGGAGCCCGGAAGGAAGTCCGTATCTCCCTGCTTCTCCACCCGGACCTTCTTGAGCATCTGGCGGACGATCACCTCGATATGCTTGTCGTTGATCTCCACGCCCTGCAGGCGGTAGACTCGCTGCACCTCGCGGAGCAGGTAGTCCTGGACGGCACGGATACCGCGGATCTTCATAATATCATGCGGGTTGACGGAGCCCTCGGTGATCTCGTCGCCGGCCTCAATGATCTGGCCCTCGGTCACCTTAAGCCTCGACCCGTACGGGATCAGGTACGTCTTCTGGTAATCCTTCGTGCCCGGTTCGGCCTGAAGATCCGTGACGATGGCTTCGCGCTTCTTCTTCGTATCGAGGATCTGGACGACGCCCGGGATCTCGGAAATGATCGCGAGACCCTTCGGCTTTCTCGCCTCGAAAAGCTCCTCGACACGGGGAAGACCCTGTGTGATGTCGCCGCCGGCCACGCCGCCGGTATGGAAGGTCCGCATCGTCAGCTGCGTGCCCGGCTCGCCGATCGACTGGGCGGCGATGATGCCGACGGATTCACCGACCTGCACCGCCTCGCCGGACGCCATGTTCGCGCCGTAGCATTTGACGCAGATCCCCAGCTTCGAGCGGCAGGTGAGGATCGTGCGGATCTTCACCTTCTTCACCGGGTTGCCATTCTCATCAACGCCTCTGGCCATGATGCGCTCGGCGCGGCGCGGCGTGATCATATGGTTGGCCTTGACCAGCATATTGCCGTCCGCGTCGAAGATGCTCTCGGCGGCGAATCGGCCGGTAATTCTCTCCTGGAGAGACTCGATCTCTTCTCTCCCGTCCGCGAACTGCTTCACCCACATACCGGGGATCTCGTCGCGGTTTTCCGCGCAGTCCATCTCCCGGACGATCAGCTCCTGGGAAACGTCCACGAGGCGGCGGGTCAGGTAACCGGAGTCCGCCGTGCGGAGCGCCGTGTCCGACAGACCCTTTCGGGCGCCGTGCGCGGACATGAAATACTCCAGAACGTCCAGACCTTCACGGAAATTCGACTTGATCGGCAGCTCGATGGTATGGCCCGTCGTATCAGCCATCAGGCCGCGCATGCCGGCAAGCTGCTTGATCTGCTTGTCGCTGCCTCGGGCGCCGGAGTCCGCCATCATGAAAATGTTGTTGTATTTATCAAGGCCCTGAAGAAGCCTTGTGGTCAGCACCGCGTCGGTATCCTTCCAGGTATCGACGACCTCCTGATAGCGCTCCTGCTCCGTGAGCAGGCCGCGGCGGTAATGCATGCTGATCAGGTCGACGGTATCCTGCGCCTCCTTGATGAGCTGCGGCTTTGAGGGCGGAACCGTCATGTCGGAGATCGAAACGGTCATCGCGGAGATGGTGGAATACTTGTAGCCCATCGCCTTGACCTTGTCGAGCACCTCGGCGGTCACCGTCGAGCCGTGCAGGTTGATAACCTTCCAGAGAATGGCCTTAAGCTGCTTCTTACCCGTAAGGAAATCCACCTCGAGGTCGAGCGCGTGCGCCGGATCCTCGCGGTTGACATAGCCAAGATCCTGCGGAATGATCTCATTAAATAAGAAACGACCCAGCGTGCTGCTGACATTTGCCGAGATCGGATGACCCTCGGCGTCGCGGCCCTTGCGGCGGACCGTAATGCGCGTCTGAAGCGTGATATATTTATTTTCATAAGCCATGATGGCTTCTGCGACATTTGCAAAATGCATGCCCTCGCCCTTCGCGCCGGGGCGCTCCTGGGTGAGATAGTAAATGCCGAGAACCATGTCCTGGGACGGAACCGCCACGGGGCCGCCGTCGGAGGGCTTAAGAAGGTTGTTCGGTGAGAGCATGAGGAACCGGCACTCGGCCTGCGCCTCGACCGTCAGCGGAAGATGCACGGCCATCTGGTCGCCGTCGAAGTCCGCGTTGAAAGCCGTGCAGACCAGCGGGTGAAGCTTGATGGCCTTGCCCTCGACCAGGATCGGCTCGAAGGCCTGGATGCCGAGACGGTGCAGTGTGGGGGCGCGGTTCAGCATGACAGGGTGCTCGTTGATGACGTCCTCAAGGACGTCCCAGACCTCCGTCTGCAGCCGCTCCACCATCTTTTTCGCGTTCTTTACATTGTGCGCGGTCCCGCGGGCGACCAGCTCCTTCATGACAAACGGCTTGAAGAGCTCGATGGCCATCTCCTTGGGGAGGCCGCATTGGTAAATCTTAAGCTCCGGACCGACGACGATAACGCTTCGGCCCGAATAGTCGACGCGCTTGCCCAGAAGGTTCTGGCGGAAGCGGCCGGACTTGCCCTTGAGCATGTCGGAGAGGGATTTCAGCGGGCGGTTGCCCGGGCCCGTGACCGCACGGCCGCGGCGTCCGTTGTCGATGAGCGCGTCCACGGCTTCCTGAAGCATGCGCTTTTCGTTGCGCACGATGATCTCCGGAGCGCCCTGCTCCAGGAGCTTCTTCAGCCGGTTATTGCGGTTGATGATCCTCCGGTAAAGGTCATTTAAGTCGGAGGTCGCGAAGCGGCCGCCGTCCAGCTGAACCATCGGGCGGAGATCCGGGGGAATGACCGGAATGACGTTCATGATCATCCATTCCGGGCGGTTTCCGGATTCCCGGAACGCCTCCATGGCCTCCAGCCGCTTGATGATCCTCGCGCGCTTCTGGCCGCCGGAATCCCGGAGCTCTTCCTTAAGCTCTTCGGATTCCTTGTCGAGATCGATCTCCTTCAGGAGCTCCTGCAGAGCCTCCGCGCCCATCGCGGCGCGGAAACCGTACCCGTACTTTTCGCGGGCTTCGACATACTCGTTCTCGGTCAGAATCTGCTTCTTGACGATCGACGGGGCGGCGTCGGCCGGATCCAGCACGATATAATTCGCAAAATACAGGATCTTGTCCAGCATCTTGGGGGAAATATCCAGAATAAGGCCAAGGCGCGACGGGATCCCCTTGAAATACCAGATATGTGAGACCGGCGCGGCCAGCTCGATGTGGCCCATGCGCTCGCGCCGAACCGAGGATTTGGTGACCTCCACGCCGCAGCGGTCGCAGATGATACCCTTGTGACGGATCTTTTTATACTTGCCGCAGTGGCATTCCCAGTCCTTGGAAGGTCCGAAAATGCGTTCGCAGAAAAGCCCATCCTTCTCCGGTTTGAGCGTGCGGTAGTTGATGGTCTCCGGCTTCTTCACCTCCCCCTTGGACCACTCCCGGATCTTGTCCGGCGAGGCAAGTCCGATCTTGATCGCATCGAAGGTGACTGGCTTGTACTCTTCCTGCTTATTCATCACTTCTGCCATCGTTCCCTCCTAACAGGTCAGCGACAAACTATAATTTTATGGTTCATACACAGGCTGATTTATGTCACGGGCCCGTGCCAAACAGCGACGCGCAGCTAGTCCTTTAGGGCGAGTGTTTGGCACGGGAGTGACTTGTAACTCTGATCCTAAGGCCTGTCACGAGCCGGGGCCGAAGCCGCTTGCCGACAGGCCTTACGGTGAAGCTGCGCTTAATCCATCAGATCATCTTCGCTGCCAAAGAAGTCATCATCGTTGAAGTCATCGTCTACGTTATCGTACGGATCGTAGTCGAAGTCCTCCTTACTCTCCGCCTCGTCATCGGCAGCCACAAGCTCCTCATTATCGCTCCACTCCTGCTGCGTGAAGCCATTCCGGGCAAATTCCTCCCGGTCCTCCTTGCGGGTGCCGCGGGATTCGCCTTCAATGATCTTCCGCAGATCGGTTTCGCCGTAGTCAATGGTCTCACGAAGCTGGACCTCGTTGCGGTTTTCATCGAGGACACGAACATCAAGGCCAAGGGACTGGAGCTCCTTAAGAAGGACCTTGAAGGATTCCGGAATGCCCGGGCTGGGGATGTTTCCGCCCTTGATGATCGCCTCGTAGGTCTTGACGCGTCCGACGACGTCGTCGGACTTCATCGTCAGGATCTCCTGAAGCGTATAAGACGCGCCGTAGGCTTCCAGCGCCCAGACTTCCATTTCCCCGAAGCGCTGGCCGCCGAACTGAGCCTTGCCGCCCAGCGGCTGCTGGGTCACGAGGGAGTACGGGCCGGTGGAACGGGCATGGATCTTATCGTCAACCAGATGGTGGAGCTTCAGGTAATGCATGTGGCCGATGGTGACCGGGGAATCAAAATATTCGCCGGTGCGGCCGTCGCGCAGACGCACCTTGCCGTCGCGGGAGATCGGGACGCCCTTCCAAAGCTTTCTGTGCTCCAGATGGTCGCCGAGATACTTCATGACCTCCGGGTCGAGGGTATCCTCGTATTTTGCGCGGAAATCCTCCCACTCGCTGTTGACATAGTCATTGGCCAGCTCCAGGGTATCCTGGATATCCAGCTCGTTCGCGCCGTCGAAAACCGGCGTGGTGATGTTAAAGCCGAGAGCCTTGGCCGCAAGGCTTAAGTGAATCTCCAGAACCTGACCGATGTTCATGCGGGACGGCACGCCCAGCGGGTTCAGAACGATGTCCAGCGGACGTCCGTTGGGCAGGAACGGCATATCCTCGACCGGAAGCACGCGGGAGACAACACCCTTGTTGCCGTGGCGGCCGGCCATCTTGTCGCCGACGGAGATTTTACGTTTCTGCGCGATGTAAATCCGGACGCTCTGGTTCACGCCCGGCGGCAGCTCATCGCCCTCCGACCGGCTGAACACCTTGGCGTCGACAACGATGCCGTACTCGCCGTGCGGCACCTTCAGGGAGGTGTCGCGGACCTCGCGCTCCTTCTCGCCGAAGATCGCGCGGAGCAGACGCTCCTCCGCCGTCAGCTCGGTCTCGCCCTTCGGAGTGACCTTGCCGACCAGAATATCGCCGGCGCGAACCTCCGCGCCGATGCGGATAATGCCGCGGTCATCGAGATCCTTCAGGGCGTCCTCGCCAAGACCGGGAACGTCGCGGGTGATCTCTTCCGGGCCGAGCTTCGTGTCGCGGGACTCGATCTCGTACTCCTCAATGTGAATGGAGGTGTAGACATCGTCCTGAACGAGCCGCTCGGAAAGAAGGACCGCGTCCTCATAGTTATAGCCTTCCCAGGTCATGAACCCGATCAGCGGGTTCTTGCCGAGGGCCAGCTCGCCGCCCGAGGTCGAGGGGCCGTCCGCGATGACCTGACCGGTCTTCACGTACTCGCCCTTGTCCACGATCGGACGCTGGTTATAGCAGTTGCTCTGGTTGCTTCGCGCGAACTTCGTGAGGATGTACGTTTCCGATTTCCCGGCGGAGTTCATCACGATGATCTTCCTCGAATCGACGTAGCTTACATAGCCGTCTTCCTTCGCCAGGACGCAGAGCCCGGAGTCCACGGCCGCCTTCTCCTCCATGCCGGTGCCGACGACGGGCGCGTCCGTCGTAAGGAGCGGAACCGCCTGGCGCTGCATGTTGGAGCCCATCAGGGCGCGGTTGGCATCGTCGTTCTGCAGGAACGGTACCAGAGACGTCGCCACGGAGAAAACCATCTTCGGGGAAACGTCCATATATTCAAAGAGCGAGCGGTCGTAAGCCTGCGTGGCTTCGCGGTAACGGCCGGAAACGCTCCGGTTGACAAAATGCCCTTGCTCGTCGAGCGGCTCGTTCGCCTGCGCGACATGGTAGTTGTCCTCCTCGTCGGCCGTCATGTACCGGACCTCGTTGGTGACGCGGGGGTTCTCCGGATCAGACCTGTCCACGACGCGGTAGGGCGCCTCGACAAATCCGTACTGGTTGATGGTCGCGTAGCAGGCGAGAGAGTTGATCAGACCGATGTTCGGACCTTCAGGCGTCTCGATCGGGCACATACGGCCGTAGTGCGAGTAGTGAACGTCGCGGACCTCGAAGCCTGCGCGGTCGCGGGAAAGTCCGCCCGGGCCGAGCGCCGAGAGACGGCGCTTGTGCGTCAGCTCGGAAAGCGGATTGTTCTGATCCATGAACTGGGACAGCTGCGAGGAGCCGAAAAACTCCTTCACCGACGCGGTCACCGGCTTGATGTTGATCAGCGACTGCGGGGAGACGGAATCGGCGTCCTGCGTGGTCATGCGCTCGCGCACCACGCGCTCCAGCCGCGAAAGACCGATGCGGTACTGGTTCTGCAGAAGCTCGCCGACCGCGCGGATCCGGCGGTTGCCCAGATGATCAATATCATCGTCGGTTCCGAGACCGTATTCCAGATGCATGTTGTAATTGATCGAGGCAAAAATATCCTCTTTCGTGACATGCCTGGGGATCAGATCATGCGCACGGCGGCGGATGACGCGCAGAAGCTCCTCACGGTCGCCCTCATTCGCGTCAAGGATCTCGCGGAGGACCGGATAAAAGACCAGCTCGGTGATGCCAAGGCTGTTCTTCTCCTCCTCGCTCATCGGAACCCAATGCGTAAGCTCCACCATCAGCGAAGAAAGCACCTTCACGCTCTTCTCCACCGTCTCCACATGGGCGCTGTTCTCCTCCTGCCCCTCGGGGCGCTCGGCCTCAACGCGCACAAGGATATGGAGCGACGGGATCGCGGCGTTCTGGATCGCGGTCGCCATCTCCTTCGTCACCGTCTGCCCGGCGCTTCCGAGAACCTCTCCGGTCAGCGGATCCACGACATCCTCCGCCAGGATATGCCCGGTGATGCGGCGGGAGAGGTGAAGCTTCTTATTAAATTTATAGCGTCCGACCTTCGCCAGATCATAGCGGCGCGGGTCGAAAAACATGCCGTAAATGAGGTTTTCGGCCGAATCGACCGCCAGCGGCTCGCCCGGACGGATCTTCTTGTACAGCTCCAGAAGACCTTCCTGATAGTTGGTCGAGGTGTCCTTGGCAAAGGTCGCTTCGAGTTTTTTCTCGTTGCCGAACATCTCGATGATTTCCTGGTTGGTCCCCACGCCCATCGCGCGGATGAGCTGCGTGATCGGCACCTTTCTGGTGCGGTCGACGCGGACATAGAAAACATCGTTGGAGTCGGTCTCGTACTCGAGCCAGGCACCGCGGTTCGGGATGACTTGGCAGGAGAAGAGCTTCTTGCCCAGCTTATCGTGCGCCATCGTGAAATAAATGCCCGGAGAGCGGACGAGCTGGCTGACGATGACACGCTCGGCGCCGTTGATGATGAAGGTGCCGGTGGCGGTCATGAGCGGCAGGTCGCCCATGAAGATCTCATGCTCCTTGATCTCGCCGTTTTCTTTATTAAGAAGACGCACCATAACCTTTAACGGTGCGGCATAGTTTGCATCGCGCTCCTTGCACTCCTCGATGGGGTACTTGGCTTCGCCGCGTTCCAGCCGGTAATCCACGAATTCGAGGCTGAGCTTATTGCTGTAGTCCTCGATGGGGGAAATGTCATCAAAGATCTCCCGAAGTCCCTTTTCGATAAACCATTCATAGGACTTCTTCTGGACCTCGATCAGATTGGGCATGCCCAGGACTTCTTTTCGCCGCTGGTAGCTCATTCTCAAAGATCTGCCGGACTGTATAGGACGAATTCTGTTCTTCTCCATTCGACGTTTCACCCCGTTCTTCTTTCAATTTGTCACGCCCAGCTTGTTTTTTCCCGGGCATTTCCCGCGTAAAAGCGCAAAAAACCGGGCATTTTCCTGGACAAATGCAGGGGATCTCCGCAGGAAACCCGGCCGCCATTTGCCGAAAAATGCACACGTGAAAAGACAGTGAGCCACAATAGAGCATTCTTTACTGTATCACAGCCGCCGCAGGAAGTCAAATCATTTTTTGCGGATTTGCAGATTATTTGTGTCCTCATATCTAGCCGGTATTCGATTACTTCCATCTGGCAATTCCTGGCAGTGGCACAGTTAACCTGCCCCCACGTGTCCCTCATATTTCCCGATGACGCAGCTTTTCTTACAGAAGCAGATGCCATAGGCTTTCACGCTGAAGAACCCGTCGTTTAAAACGCCTTCCTCGTAGCGCCGGTCGCGGATCTGATCGAAGGCCTCCTTCAGGCCGTCCTGCATCTCC
>CACZBB010000024.1 GCA_902779245.1 uncultured Lachnospiraceae bacterium
ATGAAATACGGACACGAAAAAAGCCTCCGGCACAGGAAAATGTGCGCGGAGGCTTTTTTGCGTTTTTTGAAGACCTGGCTGCCCGGGGAAGGAGCCTCGGGAATCAGACCATGGGAAGCTCGATGACATCGATCTCGGGCGTTATGACATCGTCAAGACCGGGCTCGGCGATGCTGTCAATGCCGGGAACATCGATGTTATCAAGCCCCGGATCGTCGATGACGTCAATGACGGGCGTTTCGATCTCGTCGATTTCGGGCTGTTTGACATTGGTATTGTCGCTGTCACCGACAAAGTCAGGATTCTGGGTCGGCTGCGGCTTAACGGTCGGGGTCGGAGCCTTGGTGGGCTTGGGAGCCTTGGTCGGCTTCGGCGCTTTGGTGGGCGCCGGGGCTTTCGTCGGATTCGGAGCCTTGGTGGGGGCCGGGGCTTTCGTCGGATTCGGAGCCTTGGTGGGCGCCGGAGCTTTCGTCGGGGCCGGGGCCTTGGTGGGGGCCGGGGCGTTGGTCGGCTTCGTGGCTTCCGTCGGTTTCGGAGCTGTCGAGACGGCCGGTTTCGGAGCCTTCGTTGGATCCGCATTTGCCGTGGGCGTCACGGACTTTTCATCGCCCGAAGCTGTATTTTCCGTGGAACTGTCTGTCCCGGCTTCCTTCTCTCCGGACTGGTCATCGGCCTCCTCGTCCTTCGACTCGGCGGAGGATGTGTCAGACGCTCCGGCAAGGCTTTCATCGGCACCGGAGGCTTCCGATTCCGAGACCGTGCTGACGGCGGGCTGGGAAGTGGAATCGCTCGAACCGGTATTTCCGCAGCCGGTGACAAGGCCGACGGTCAGGCCCGCGGCAAGAAGAATCCCCAAAAGACCATGGATGGATGATTTGTTTCGCATAAAACCTCCTTCATCCGCTCAGCGGAAGTGATTCAAACAGGAGCCTTTGCCGCTCACGGCGTGAACGGCAACGATCATTTTGTTATCATATACTGAAAACCGAAAAGATGCAAGCGGGTTTCTTAATTATCACAATCGTATTTTGCCCGTATTCATGGGAAAAATTTTTCCGGATTACGCCGGGAACCGGTGTGCGCAAGGCGGGAGTAAGGAAAAAAAGTGAACGGTTTGTGAAATTTAAACGATACAGGGCTGTGCTTTTTAGACAAAATCACGAAATTTTCACATAAAGTCCAAAATTTCGTAAATTATCGTTGAATTTTGCACGCCTAGAGGTTATAATAATTTCGTAATTTTTCGTAAACGCTCCGGGGAAGGAGCCGTTAACCGAAGAAGCCGTCTGCCGAAGATGACGCGGAAAGAACTCTCACCCTGTGGGAAAGCATGGCGGAATGGAAGCCGCCGGGAACGTCGGGAGGAGAAGACGACCCATAAAAGCTGAAAGCGGACGGTTTCGAAAAAGAAAAGGAGGAAAGGCACATGAAGAAAGCGGGCATTGCTTCAAGAAAAGTCTTGAGCATGTTCCTGGCGCTGGTCATGATCCTGACATCCCTCGGATGGTCAGGCCTTACCGCGTCGAGTGCTTCTGCCGATGAGGCAGAGGTCGCAACCGCCTCGTTGAGATCCGATGTGGCGGAAGGAGCCGATGTTGTCGACGGCGAGCAGCTTGCCGGCAGCTACAATCTTTATTTTGAAAATTCCTGGGGATGGGAGCATGTTTATGTCCATGCATGGGTTGACCAGGGATCCAACGTCACGGAATGGCCCGGTTGGGAGATTTTTTATGATTCCGATGTCGGCTATTACTGGTGCACCCTTCCAGATGCCTGCAACCGTGTCGTTATCCACGACGGAGCAGGGAACAAGGCCGGCGGCGGAGACCTGTCCATCAGCCCGAGCAACAACAAAGTGAACGGTTATGGCGATGTGTCCAGCTACGGCGGAAGAATCCAGCCGGATGGAGATAAATACACGTTGTATTTCAACAACTCCAAAAACTGGAACAACGTTTATGTTCATCTCTGGGCAGAAGGCGGCGCTGACCTGACCACCTGGCCGGGCTGGCAGATCTTCTACGATCAGAGTGTTGGCGCTTACTGGTGCGAGGTTCCGAGTACTGCTTATAACCGTGCAGTTTTCCATAATAACGAAGGCACACAAACCAGCGATGTTGCCATCGGCCCGGGCGCTGATGAGGTGGACGGCGACGGCAACGTGAGATCGCATGGCGGAGCCGCCCCGACGACCGCACCGGTCACGCTTCCTCCGGGACCGACCGTTGATCCGTCGAAGCCGACTCCCACACCGGCCGTGGTTGGTTACTATGACCTCATGGCTAATATCCAGGACGGCACGATCCTTCACTGCTTCGACTGGAAATACAGTGATATCAAGGCGATGATCCCGGAGATCGCTGCGGCAGGCTTCTCGGCGGTGCAGACCTCTCCGGCACAGCCGAACCCCGGCTATCCCGGCAACAATATCTGGTGGTGGCTGTACCAGCCGCTCGCATTCCATGTCGCTACGAACCAGCTTGGCTCGGCGGACGAGCTGCGGTCTCTGTGCGATGTCGCGGCGCAGTACAACGTCAAGGTTATCGTCGACGTGGTCGCAAACCATCTGGCCGGCGGCTCCGAGGGGGGATCGAAGGTCGGATACCACGGCAGCATCCCGCAGGAATTCAAGAACAGCGAGTTCTGGCATGACTATGGCGATGTCAACAGCTGGAATGACCGCTATCAGGTCACACACGGTAAAATCGGTCTCCCGGATCTGAATTCCGAAAACGACTGGGTTCAGAATCAGGTCAGGGCTTATGTGCTGGAGCTGAAAGGGCTCGGGGTTGACGGTATCCGCTGGGATGCCGCGAAGCACATCGGCCTTCCTTCCGAGGGCTGCAATTTCTGGAAAACCGTGACCGAGAATACAGGTCTTTACCATTATGGTGAGATTCTTGTCGGACCGGCGGATCAGGGCAACGAAGACAAGATGGTCGAGTATACGAAATACATCTCCGTTACCGACAGCTCCTACGGCGACAACACGCTTAAATCCCTTAAGGGTGGCAGCGTCCCGTCGAATTTCGGCAACTGGGTCGCGCGAGGCGTCGCCAATGACAAGATCGTGTATTGGGGAGAAAGCCATGACACCTATTCGAACACCGAAGGCGCCAGCGCTCCTCCCTGCAGCCAGAATGTTGTCGATCGTGCTTATGCAATCGTGGCATCCCGTAACGGCGCGACGGCCCTGTACTTCTCCCGTCCGAGCGCAACGGCGAAATCTTCCATCATGGCGGGGCAGAAGGGCAGCACGCATTTCACAAGCAAGGAAGTCGCCGCAGTCAACCACTTCCACAATGCCATGAACGGCAACCCCGACTACTACACCACAGGCAACAACTGCGCTGTCATCTGCCGTAAGGATGGCGCCGTGGTCGTCGCCGGGCGCGGGGAGAATTTCGACGTCACGGTCCCGAACGGCGGAAGCACGACCACACCGGGCACCTACACGGATGAGATCACCGGCAGCACCTGGACTGTCACTACGACCACGATCTCCGGTCACATCGGCCCGTCCGGCATCGCGGTATTCTATAAAGGAAATTCGGTCAGGCCGACTGTGGCTCCGGTGACCCAGGGCCCGACGACCGTTCCGGTAACGTCCGCTCCGGTTACTTACGCTCCGCAGCCGGGCACCGGCCTTGACAGCCAGTACCAGACCAACCCGAACGGCCTTGGCAAGAAGAAGACCGTTTCGATTGATGGCGACCTCAGCGACTGGTCCAGCGACCTCGTCATCGCGCAGGGCGCGGCTAATGACGACCCGCGTGTCTATCGCCCGAACTCGATGTATGAGGTTCCGATCGACCTGTACACTCTGTACGGCGCTTATGATGACAACAACCTGTACCTTGCGTGGGAGATGACCAACGTTCAGGACGTTGTCGCACCGAGTGATGATTATCCGCTGTCTCAGGGAACTCTCTGGCAGATCAACATGAACTGCCCGTTCTTTATCCTCGTGGATACGGGCGACAGCGCGACCAGGATCGGCAACAATATGAAATCCCCGACAGGCGGCACGCTCTGGGATTCCGGTATCACCACGAATCAGCCGGTCAATAAGATCATTGTCGATTCCTATGAAGGCTCGAACGGACCGTTTGTCTATGGCGGCGATGCCACTGGCCTCAACGTCGTCGAAGAGTACAATAAGAAATCCTCGAAGGGCGTTCTGAAGTGGGGCAAGGGCATCAATTCTGCCCATGTCATGGGTATTGACGGCGGTTACGGCGTCAACAATGGCCGTGTGGTTGGCGATATGACCACCGGGACGGCTAATTATATTGATTTCAACTCGAAGGGACACAAGTCGTCTTCGATGGACTTCTTCTATGAGATGTCTATGCCGCTTTCCGAGCTTGGCGTGACGGCGGCGGATGTTGCTTCCCGTGGGCTGGGCATCATGCTTGTTGCTACGATGGGCAAATCCGGTATGGACAGCCTTCCCTATGATCTTTCCATGAACGACAATGCGGATCTTGACGACTCCGCAGGTTCTCAGGAAAACAACAGTTTTGAAAAGTCCGACGCGGACCACATCACGGCCGGCTTCGCCCGCATCGCGGCCGGCGAGATCCCGACCGGTACCCCGGTAACCCAGGCTCCGGTAACCCAGGCTCCGGTAACCCAGGCTCCTGTGACCCAGGCTCCTGTAACCCCGGTTCCGGGCGGAGACGACGGCCCGAAGGACAATATTCAGGACGGCGTCATCCTGCATTGCTTCGACTGGAAGTACAGCGACATTGAAGCTGCCTTGGCCGACATTGCGGCCGCGGGTTTCACGGCTGTCCAGACTTCCCCGGCGCAGCCCGCGAAGCTCTCGGATGACAACCTTGACGACGATATCTGGTACTGGCTGTACCAGCCTCTTGGATTCCGTGTGGCGACAAATGCCCTTGGCTCGAAGGAAGAGCTCACTTCTCTCTGCACAGCCGCCCATGCGAGGGGCTTAAAGGTCGTTGTTGACGTCGTTGCGAACCATCTTGCTGACGGCAAGGAAGGTGGCGAAAATGTCCGCTACAGCGATCAGATCGATGACGAGTACAAGCATGCTGATTTCTGGCATACAAAGGGCGACGTTCCCAACGGCATGTGGTCGGATCGCAAGTGGGTCATAAACGGCCGTATCGGCCTTCCGGACCTTAACTCCGAGAATGCATCCGTCCAGAACAAGGTCAAAGCCTATGTTCAGGAGCTGAAGGGCATGGGCGTCGACGGTATCCGCTGGGATGCCGCGAAGCACATCGGCCTTCCGTCCGAAGGCACGAACTTCTGGCCGGCTGTCATCGATACCAGCATGTACAACTACGGTGAGATCCTGGTTGGCCCGTCCGACGCGGACAAGAAAGAGACCAAGGGCCTCATGAAGGAGTACACCGATTACATGACCGTCACGGACAGCAGCTTTGGCGGCGAGGTCCGCTGGCGTTTCAGCGAAGGCAAGGCCCCGACCTTCAACGGCGGAGATTGGCTCTGGGTCAACAACGGGATTTCCGCCGACAAGCTCCTGTACTGGGCGGAGAGCCATGACACATATTCCAATAACGAAGAACCGATCTTTACCCAGAACATCATTGACCGTGCATATGCGGTGGCGGCTTCCTTCAACGACACTACGGCTCTGTATTTCTCGCGTCCATCCGCGACACTGAAGACAAAGATCAAAGCCGGCCAGAAAGGCAGCACGCATTACACTGCTCCGGAAGTCGCTGCAGTCAACCACTTCCATAATCTCCTCGCGGGCGAGGAAAGCAGATATGGCGTCAGCGACAATATTGCCGTTTCGACCCGTGAGCATGGCGCAATCCTTGTCATGGGTACCGGCGCGAACGAGAACGTATCTGTAGCCAACGTCGGTGGGCTGACAGCTCCGGGCAACTACACGGATCAGATTTCCGGCAATGAGTTCACGGTAACAACATCCACAATTTCCGGCTTGATCGGAAGCACCGGCATCGCGGTTCTTTACAACAAAGCGGCGCAGTCCGTCCCGGTAGCGACCATTTCCATGGAAGGCGGCGAGTTCACGGACGATACGCTGAGCCTTACCCTTGGCCTCCGCAACGCCACCAGCGGTACCTACTCCATCAACGGCGGCGCGGCGCAGACCTATACTGGCACGAAGACGATCACCATCGGCTCGGATATGGTAGCTGGCGATACCTGCACCATCACCCTGACGGCTACCGACGGCAAGCAGACCTCCGATCCGAGGAGCTTCACCTTCACCAAGAAGGAATATGTACCGAACGTTGCCTACATCCGCCTGCCGGCTGGATGGCAGACACCGATCAAATGCTATGTCTACGCGGGCGCCGGCAGCGGCAGCAACGCCCAATGGCCGGGTGTTGAGTGCGTCCCCGGCGAAGAGGCCGGAACCTACAAGTACGTCATTCCGGACAGCATCAACAGCCCGATGGTTATCTTCTCCGACAAGGGCGAGGTAAACCGTCATCCGCAGCATAATGAGCCGGGTATGGCGATGACGACTCCGGGCTCCTGGATCTACGAGAACGGCGACTGGCATCCGTATGTGCCGGCTAACGCAACCCCGACACCGACCCCGAAGCCGACGAACACGCCGACACCGACGAATACGCCGACGCCGACGAATACACCGACCCCGACGCCGACGAATACACCGACGCCGACGAATACCCCGACCCCGACCCCGATCGTGGCGAAGTCGATCTCGCTGAGTGAGACGCAGCTGAAGCTTGCCCCGGGCGCGAAGTACCAGCTTGTGGTTTCCTACAGCCCGGACAATGCGGTGGCGCCCGACTTTGTATGGTCGAGCAACAATAAGAACGTTGTAAGAGTTAACCAGAGTGGCGAACTGACCGCTGTCGCGGAAGGTAATGCGACGATCACGGTTCAGTCCGATAACGGACTGACCGCGACGTGCTCGGTCAAGGTCGAGGCTAACGCCCCGGTCGTAACGGCAACGCCGACCCCGACGCCGACGAATACGCCGACCCCGACGAATACGCCGACCCCGACGCCGACGAATACGCCGACCCCGACGCCGACGAATACGCCGACCCCGACCCCGGTCGCAGTGACGAAGCTGATCCTCGACGAGACCGAGATTAAGCTTGCTCCGGGCGGCACAACGATTCTTAAGGTTACCTACCTGCCGGCCAACGCTGAGGAACCGGATTATGTCTGGTCCTCCAGTAATAAGGATGTTGTCCGTGTAAGCCAGGATGGTCATGTCACTGCTATCGGTGAAGGCAATGCGACGATTGCGGTTGTCGCGCCGAACCATGTGAAGGCGACCTGCAAAGTCAGGGTCGAGGCAAATATTCCGACACCGACGGCGAAGCCGACGAACACGCCGACTCCGATCCCGACGAACACACCGATCCCGACGAATACACCGAAGCCGACGAATACCCCGACCCCGACTCCAATCCCGGTAGAGTCGATCTCTCTGAACCATAATACCTGGGGGCTGACGGTTGGCGATACGATTCGCCTGACATATTCCTGGATTCCAAACAATGCCGAAAAGCCGGATGTATCCTGGAGCAGTAACAACACGAAGGTCGTCACGGTAGATCAGACCGGTCTCGTTACGGCTGTCGGCGCGGGCAATGCGAGAATCTACGCGACTACGGCGGATGGTCTGAAAGCCAATTGCCATTTCATGGTTGAAGAAGATGCCGGCGATCTGCCGCCGACTCCGACGAACACGCCGACTCCGCTTCCGACCAATACACCCATCCCGACCAATACGCCGACCCCGACGCAGGTTCCGGTACAGTATTTGGAGATGAGCAAGACCACTATGCAGATGGAGCCTGGTGACTCGAAGAGACTGAGCGTTACCTGGTATCCTGAAGCGGCAGAGGAGCCGGATATTACCTGGTCCAGCTCGAATTCCGAGGTTGCGTATGTTACGCAGTCAGGCGTCGTAACAGCTCTTAAGAGCGGCAACACGACAATTTATGCGATGACGCCGGAAGGGATTAACTGCAAGTGCAAAGTTACGGTTGAAAATCCGTTTGTACAGCCTGAGATCACGGCAACCCCGACCCCGACCGAGATCCCGGCGACCCCGACTCCGACTGAAGTCCCGCCGCTCATGGTCAGGGAGATTATTCTCAACAAGACAACCGTATCGCTTAGCACCGGAAAGACGACGACCCTGAAGGCGACCGTCGAGCCGGAAAATGCGGACGATACTTCCATTGAATGGGTATCCAGCAACACCAAGGTTGCGACCGTCTCGAGCACTGGCAAGGTCACGGCCAAGGCTAAGGGAACCGCTTATATCACGGCGAGAGCCAAGGATGGCAGCGGCATCGTTTCCGACAGCTGCAAGGTTACCGTTAAGCAGCTGGTGACGGGTGTCACCTTCGATCCGGCAGAGGGCAGCCTCCTGAAGGGCAAGACGCTTACGCTGAAGCCCACTGTCGTTCCGTCAAATGCGAACAATAAGAACCTCACCTGGTGGAGCACCAAGTCCGAGGTGGCTACGGTTGACGCGGACGGCGTTGTGACGGCTCACGCAAAGGGAACCTGCCAGATCATCGCGCAGTCGAAGGACGGCGGCAAGATCCGCGGCAGCTTCGAGCTTACCGTCAAGCAGCCGGTCACCAAGATCACGCTGAGCAGGACGACGGCCAGTATCATGAAGGGCAAGTCCGGTACGCTCACGGTTAAGGTTGCCCCGAGCTCGGCCAATGTCAAGACGGTCAAGTGGACCTCCAGCGACAAGTCCATCGCTACCGTGAGCTCCAAGGGTGTCGTGAAGGGCATCAAGAAGGGCAAGGTCATCATCACCGCCACCGCGACGGATGGCAGCGGCGTGAAGGCGAAGTGCACGCTCACCGTCAAGCAGCCGGTCACCAAGCTTACCATCAGCAAGACGAAGCTGACGCTGGCGAAGGGCAAGACCGCTACGCTGAAGGTTGCCGCTTCTCCGTCCTCGGCCAATGACAAGACGGTCAAATGGACCACCAGCAACAAGAAGGTTGCCACCGTCTCCTCCAAGGGTGTCGTGAAGGGCATCAAGGCCGGCAAGGTTACCATCACCGCCACCGCCAATGACGGAAGCGGCAAGAAGGTCACCTGCACGGTCACGGTAAAATAAAAATCGCAGCCGGAGGATCCGATCCTGAGGGGTAAGGATCACCGGAACAAGAGGGAGCGGCTCCGAAAAGGGCCGCTCCTTTTTATGTCCGGAGCCGCTTAAAGAAAGCTCCGCCCTGCAGAGCCAGAATCTCGTCTGAATCATGCCAAAGTGTCTGCTTTTGACAAGATTCTTCGGCCTTACGGCCTCAGAATGACATGCCTGTTGCCTGCTGGCTTCTGCCTGTTGTTGAACGATCGTGCAAAACAGAGTAACCCAAAACCCTTTGTTTCCCCATCAGATTGGCCGGTTGCTGTTGATTTTGGACGGAAAAGGGGCTATACTGGAATTTCGGAATTGAAATTCTTTATGACGGGATGTGGGAGAGAGAATATGCTGCAGAAGAAAATGAACATTGTCGTGCTTTGCGGAGGTACGTCCACGGAGCGTGAGATCTCCATCGTTTCGGGTACGGGCGTCGCCAGGGCTCTCCGCCAGAAGGGCCATCGGGCGGTTCTGCTGGACGTATTCTTCGGAGACGAGGAGATCGATTTCATGGATGCCTTCCCGGAAATCTATGACGTGGACGCGGCAGCCCTGCAGATTAAGGCGAATGACCGTTACCTGACCGCGGCCGACGCGAATCCTTCCCGCAGCTTCTTCGGGCCGAATGTCCGCCGCATCTGCCGGCTCGCGGACATCGTTTTCCTGGCCCTGCACGGAACCAACGGCGAAGACGGACGCATCCAGGCGGCCTTTGACCTGGAAAGGATCCGCTACACCGGCTCCGGCTATATCAGCTCCGCGCTCGCGATGGATAAGGGTCTGACGAAGACCATGCTGGAAATTCAAGGCATACCGACGCCCCGCGGAGGCCTTGTACGGCGCCGGGAGGGGTTCGTCCGGCCGGAGGATCTGGGCTTATCGCTCCCCCTTGTCGCCAAAGTCGCCTGCGGCGGCTCCTCCGTCGGGGTGTATATCTGCCGCACCCTTGAAGAGTACGCATACGCTTTGGAGCAGTGCTTTCTGCTGGAGCCGGAGGTGGTGGTCGAGGAGTATATCGACGGGCGCGAATTCTCCGTCGGCGTCCTCGACGGAAAAGCCCTTCCGATCATCGAGATCGTCCCGAAGGTGGGTTTTTATGATTATAAGAACAAATACACGCCCGGAGCGACGGAGGAATACTGCCCGGCTCCCCTGCCGCCGCATCTGACACGGCAAATGCAGCATTTGGCGGAGGAGGGGTATCTGGCGCTTTATATTGAATCTTACGCGCGGTTCGACTTTATGATGCGTCCAAATGGCGATATGTACTGCCTGGAGGTGAATACGCTTCCCGGCATGACGCCGACCTCGCTCATGCCGCAGGAGGCGGCCGTCGAGGGTATGAGCTACGGGGATTTCTGTGAAAAGATCATCGAGGTGTCGCTGGAGCGCTACAAGAGAACCGGGCACGCGAAGAATATAGAATGACAGCGAGTGAATCTGCCGAGGATTGGAAAAAAAGTGCGGAAAGTGATGATCGAAAACCCGCAAGATGGAGGAAGCGTATGAAAGGGATGACGCCGGAAGCGATGGCGAAGGCCTGCGACGGGAAGCTTTTGGGTTGTGAGAGGATCCTGGGACGGGAGGTGTCGGCCGTTATCACCGACAGCCGGAAAACAATCCCGGACGCGGCATTTGTCGCGATCCGCGGAGAACGCGCTGACGGGCATTCATTTGTCAGGAAAGTGCTGGCGGAGGGCGCGATGCTGGCGATCGTCGAGGAGATACCCGCGGACGCGGACGTTCCCTGTATCCTTGTGGACTCGACGCTCCTCGCGATTCAGCGGATCGCGGGACTTTACCGTGAAAATCTCGGCATCCCGGTGGTCGGCGTTACCGGCTCGGTCGGAAAGACCAGCACCAAGGAAGCCATCGCGGCGGTTCTTTCGACGAAATACCGGGTTCTGAAGACTGCGGGGAATTTCAATAATAACCTGGGGCTTCCGCTCACGATCTTCAGGCTCACGGAGAAGGACGAAATCGCGGTTCTGGAAATGGGCATCAGCCATTTCGGGGAGATGGAGGAGCTCGCGCGGACAGCCCGGCCGGACGTGATGGTGATCACGAATATCGGCACCTGCCACCTGGAGTTTTTGGGCGACCGCGACGGCATCTTCCGCGCGAAGACTGCGTGTATCCCGTATGTGCGGGAGGGCGGCGAGGTGATCCTGAACCTTGAGGATGATAAGCTCTGCAGGGTCACGCCAAAGCGGCTGCGGGAAATGAGGCTTTCGGGTATTGATCAGGACCGGACAGGACATCTTCAGCCGGGCCGTGAAGCGTCGGATCCGGCAGATGCGGCTGGCTCGGAGAGGGAGCGGTCCGACTCAGCGGAAGAGGCTTCCCGGGCCGGGATTTCGGGGCCGACCTTCTATGGCTTGTCACCGGATGCCAAGGTTTTCGCGAAGGATGCGGCGATGCACGGCCTTGCCGGGACCTCCTTCACGCTCTGCATGGACGGCCGGGAAACGCCGGTCCGGCTGGCTCTGCCGGGCCGCCATATGATTCTGAACGCCCTCGCGGCGGCGGCGGTCGGCCGTCATTTCGGGCTCACGGACGCCGAGATCGCGGAAGGCCTTGCTTTGCTGCAGCCGCTTGGCGGGCGCGTTAATATCCTGGAGACGAGCTACGGAACGGTCATCGACGACTGCTACAACGCAAGTCCCGCGTCCGTGAAAGCCGCGCTGGAGCTGCTGGCCGCCGCCTCCGGCCATAAAACCGCGATTCTCGGGGATATGGGCGAGCTCGGGAAGGATGAACGCACGCTGCACCGGGAGGTCGGCGCGCATGGCGGAAAGCTCCCCGTCGACACCTTCCTCCTCGCCGGGAATTTGTCGAAGGAGACGGCGGAGGGAATCCGCAGCGTTCGACCGGACGCGGAGATCCTGTATTATCCGGATACGGAAGCCCTGCTTGAAGCGCTTCCCGAAGCTTTACAGCCCGGCGGCAGCGTCCTTGTCAAGGCTTCCCACTTTATGGGCTTTGACCGGATCGTCCGGAAACTCGAGAAATCATGAAAAATTTTCCGTAATAGGGTAGAGGTTCGGTGTTCGCCGTACTCTACCCTATTTTTCCTCAATGATGATTCGGCCCTGCGGCTCTTTGTAAGCATCCGGGATGACGCCGCCAAGGTTTTCTTCGATATACTTCATGACGATTTCGTTGTCGCAGAGCGTCATCATGTTGAGGGCTTCCGCGTCCTTGAACATGGTATAGCCATCTCCTCCGGTAAATATAAAATTGTTTATTGTCAAGGTGTATTTTCTGTTTACGTCGAGCGGCTCACCGTTAACGGTTACCTGGGATACCCGGCGCTCCCCGTCCACTGACAGGAACTGGTTTTCCGCATTTACGCGAACACTGCCTGGAAGAGCCGTGTTTACATGGAAAGATATGCCCGAAACCTGCGGGAAACGGCCGCCGCCCCGGGGCAGAAGCATCACCCCGAACTCCAGGGCATCCAGAAGCATTTGCCCGGTGACCCTTGCCGTGACAACCTCGTTCGAATAGGGGAGAATGTTCAGGACATCTTTATAAGTAACCGTTCCGGCCTCCAGATTGTTGCGCACGGTGCCTGCGTTGATCAGGGCGGCCTCGGAGCCGCCTGCCGCCCGAAAGGCATCCGCCACGAAGCTGCACAGGCCATTTTCCGTCCGGCGGCTGATTTCACCCTGTTCTTCGTCCCGAACATTCAGGTCACAGGAGAGCTCGCCGATCTTTCGCTCCATGACAGGCGCGTAGGAAGCGAGGATCCCGTCCAGAAATTCTTTCATTTCCGGATCCACGCAGCGTTCGGTCTTCCCCCGGGTAACTCGCTCGAAGGGAAGCTCCTTCGGTTCCGGCACACTGTCAATCAGCTGCTCCTCCATGCGGCCGTCCTTGTAGATCATGAGCTGACCGATCGCCTTAAGCTGCGTGCCCGTCTGGGCAAAGGGAATCTGGCGTCCGTCTTTGTCCGCGGCGACGCGGTTAAACAGCTCATGGGAGTGGCCGTCGATCACCATATCCAGGCCGCTCAGCCTGGAGACGATCGTATCGCAGCAAAAAGGATTCCCGGCAGGCTGGCTGCTGCCAAGATGGGAGACGAGGATCACATAGTCCGCTCCGGCATTTCTCGCTTCGTCGATGTACATTTGGAGTTTCTTAACCAGACGGTCTCCGGTCTCATCCGCCAGAAAGTCGTACATCGGCTCTCCGACCTCATTGAGGATGTCCTTTATGACGGATTTCGTGAAGGTGTCCGGGGTCACGGTTCCGACAAAACCGATCTTCAGCTCCCCGGCCTCGAGAATGCGCCAGGGCCGGAACACCGGAGCGCCGTCCGGCGTACAGAAATTCGCGCAGGTGTATCCGCAGCGCAGCGTGTTCGCGCATTCATCCAGAGCCTCAAAGCCGAAGTCGAATTCGTGATTTCCGGGCACGGCCAGATCATAGCCGAGTCGGTTCATCATCCTGATGACTTCCGCGCCCTTGGAGATTGCCCCGATCGACGCGCCTTGTATGGCATCGCCCGCGTCGACCAGCAGAACATGGTCGTACAAGGCTTCCATTTCTTTTTTGTACAGCGCCAGCCCGTCGTAGCCGATGTTGCTTTCGAAGGCCACATGCACATCGTTGGTGTGCAGGATCACGGCCGCGACCTCAGACGGGTCGTCGGCGGGGGCGGGCTTTGCCGGGGAATCCGGA
>CACZBB010000025.1 GCA_902779245.1 uncultured Lachnospiraceae bacterium
CTGGTTGTTTTTTTTTTATTTTTTTGTATAATAGATGAAGAGGTCCGGTATGCGGCAGGAGCCGAAAGAATCTGCCGGCCTTAGGAGGATGGAATGTCAGCGAAGAATTCGGTTTCTGTGATCATTGGCGGCAAGGTGACGAGACTTAGCGGTTATGAGAGTGAAGAATACCTGCAGCGGGTGGGTTCCTATCTCGACCACAAGATCGCAGAGATTTCCGAACTCAAGGGTTATAACCGTATGACGTCGGAGATGAAGAGCCAGCTGCTCTCCCTGAATGTCGCCGATGACTATTTCAAAGCGAAGAAACAGGCTGAGGCCTATGACGAAGAGCTGAAATCCAGAGAGCAGGAGCTCTATGACCTTCGGCAGAAGGTCGTCGAGCTGGAGATGGAGCTCGACGAGCTGACGCGTCCGTCGGCTCCGGCCGGCCCGGCCCAGCATCGCCGCTGAGCCTTTGATTTGATCCTTGAAGGTGATTACCCGCCCTGTAATCACCTTTTTTGTTTCATGGAGCCATGAAACCCGGTCAAACCGTATCGATTTCTTTTTTCTTTTCGAGGTGCTGCGCAGATGAAGCTTGAATTACTTGCACCGGCCGGTTCGATCGCCGGGATGAAGGCTGTGATCGCCGCCGGCGCGGATGCCGTCTACATCGGCGGGAACCGCTTCGGCGCCCGCGCGTACGCGGAAAATCCCGGGGAGGAGGCGCTGATTCGGGCGATCCGCTATGCGCATCTTCGGGGCGTCCGGGTGTACCTGACCGTGAACACGCTGCTTCGGGACGAGGAGCTCTCGGAGCTGAAGGACTGGCTTGACCCGTACGTGGAAGCCGGTCTGGACGCGGTGCTCGTGCAGGATTTCGGGGTTCTTAGGCTTCTTCGCCGGGAGTTTCCGAGGCTTGCCGTTCACGCGAGCACCCAGATGACCGTCACGGGCCCGGAGGGCGCGATGCTCCTTCGCGATCTTGGCGTAAGCCGCGTGGTTCCTGCCCGGGAAATGTCGCTTGCGGAGCTTAAAAGGATCCGGCAGATGAGCGGCCTCGAGGTGGAGGCTTTTGTTCACGGTGCGCTCTGTGTGTGCTTCTCCGGCCAGTGTCTCTTTTCCAGCCTTCTCGGCGGAAGAAGCGGCAACCGCGGGCGCTGCGCCCAGCCCTGCCGCCTGCCGTACCGATTCGCCGGGGAGCGGAAGGAGGGGGAGCTTTTATCGCCGAAGGATCTGTGTGCGCTGGATCTTCTTCCGCAGATGGCCGCCGCCGGCGTGGTTTCGTTCAAGATCGAGGGCCGGATGAAGCAGCCGGCCTACGCGGCGGGCGTCACGGCGGTATATAAGAAGTATCTGGAGCTTTTGACGTCCGGCAAACCTTACCGGGTGGATCCCGCGGACCGGGAGAGGCTCTATACGCTGTTCAACCGCGGAGGCTTCACGGACGGATATTTTACGCGCCGGAACGGCCCGGAAATGATGGCCCGCAAGGGACGAGAGCTGACCATTGCCGAGGATCAGGCACGGGCGGCGCTTTATGCCGCGATGGATGAGCAATATGTCCTTCCCGAGGATTCGCTCGGTCTTATGGGAGAGGCCCGGATCTGTGCCGGACAGCCCGCGGAGCTTACCTTATCGCCGGCGGAGGATCGCGGTGCCCTGACGGATCGCGGATCCGCTGTCCGGGTAACGGTTTACGGCGAGGAGGTTCTTCCCGCGCGAAACGCGCCGTTGACGGAGGATAAGATCCGGGAACAGCTTAAAAAGACCGGCGGGAGCGGCTTTGCCTTCCGCGGGCTTTCCATACTGACGGACGGGAACGCTTTTCTGCCGGCCAAAAGCCTGAATGAGCTTCGCCGGAAGGGTCTTATGGCCATAGAGGAAGAGATTCTCCGGAAGTACCCCCGGATCTTTGCTAAGGAGGGCGAAGTCGGTCTCGGTCCTTCTGCGGAAGGCGCGTGCGATTCCCAGGAGGAACCGCTGCTTTCGGCGGTCTGCGACACGCTGCCGCAGGCTCTGGCCGCGGCGGAGGCGGGAGCGGACCGCGTGTATCTGGACGCGGCCGCCATCTGTATGAAGGCCAGGGGATGCGCGCTTACGGAGGTCTGCGGGGAGCTCGTCCGGAGCCTCGGCAAGGGACGGCTCTTCATCGCGACGCCGCTGGCTGAACGGGCAGGAGAGACGGAAGCGCTTTACGACCAGGCGAGGGAGCTGCTTGCTGAAGGGATCGGCGGCTTTCTGGTCCGCTCCTTTGAGGCATTTGCGCATATGCGCCGACTTGGCCTTGCGGCTTTCTGCCTTGCGGATGCTCCCGTCTATACCTGGAACAAAGAGGCGATGGCATTTGCGCGGGAGCTTGGGTTTGCCGGAGACGTCGCGCCGTATGAGCTTTCCAAAGCCCAGCTCGCGCGGAGAATGGGAGCACGGGATGCGCTTCGCGGGTTCTATGAGGCGCAGATTTATGGCCGGCAGACGCTTATGGTCACCGCACAGTGCCTTCGGAAAAACAACGCGGGATGCACGAAGCGTCCGGGTGTCGAAACGCTTGTCGACCGCACGGGCACGGCCTTCCCGGTCCGCTGCAATTGTACCTTCTGTTCCAACATCATCTACAACAGTGTCCCCCACTCCCTGTTCCGCGAGATTCCCTTCTTCAGAAAGCTGGGATTCTCCTCTCTGCGTCTTGCCTTCACCGTTGAAAGTCCGGAGGAGGCCGGAAGGCTCGTCCGGATCGCCGCGGATCTTTTGCGCCGGCGGCCGGGTTCCGCGGAAGAAACGGCCGAAAGAAAAGCAGGGAAAAGCGGCGGGAGAGAGGAGCCGGTTTCCGCTTATACGAGGGGCCAGTTTTCAAAAGGGGTAGAATGAGCCGGTATGCAGTTCACGATTCTGACGGAATTAACAAGAATCTATTTTCTGATCGTCATCCTCCTCTACACGATGGAGGACTACCTTTATTTTGGCAAAAAATCGGAGAGCGCAAAGCGCCGGGGCTTTTTCGTTCAGATCGCCCTTCTTTATATGTTTGTCATCGGCGGTTTTGCGGTGATCTTTTACCATCACCGTGAGTTCTCCGTGCTGCTTTTTCTCGGCGGCGTGATCGTGTACGACGCGCTGACGCTGACGCTTTTCCGGGTTTTTTACCCGAAATGCTCGCTTCTCCTTCTCAGCAATATGCTGATGCTGCTCAATATCGGCTTTGTCATCCTTTCGCGGCTCAACTTCGACAAGGCCATCAAGCAGGGAATGATCGTGGCGGCGGGGACGCTGATCGCGCTCATCATCCCGGTTATCATTCGAAAGCTGCGGATCCTGGAGAAGCTCAGGGGGCTTTACGCGATCCTCGGGCTGGGCGCCCTCCTTGTCGTTCTGGCGCTTGCGATGCGAAGCGGCGGCGCAAAGCTCAGCATTGAGGTCGCCGGCATCACGCTCCAGTTTTCGGAGCTCGTAAAGATCACCTTCATCTTTTACATGGCTTCGCGCCTTGCGAAGGACCGGAGCTTTAAATCCGTTGCGGTGACGACGATCGTCGCGGCGGTCCACGTCGGGATCCTGGTTCTCTCCACGGATCTCGGAACGGCTCTGGTTTTCTTCGTCGCCTACCTGGTCGTCGTCTTTGTCGCGACCGGGCGGCCTGTCTATCCGCTTGTCGGGCTTCTCGGAGGGGCGGCCGCTTCGGTTCTCGCCTATTTCCTCTTTGCCCATGTGCGGCAGCGCGTCATCGCCTGGAAGGATCCTTTTGCCGTGTACGAGACGAGCGGCTATCAGATCGTGCAGGGACTGTTCGGCATCGGAGCCGGGGGCTGGTTCGGCACCGGGCTCTGCGAGGGAAAGCCCACCGCTATTCCTGTCGCGTCCAAGGATTTCGTCTTCGCTGCGATCTGCGAAGAATTCGGCAGCATCTTCGGTATATGCCTGCTCCTGATATGCATGAGCGTATTTTTGCTGATCTGCACGATCTCTTTAAAGCTTCACAACCGTTTTTACAAGCTGGCCGCCATCGGCCTCGGCGCCGAGTACGCGTTTCAGGTCTTTCTGACGGTCGGCGGCGTCACGAAGCTCATCCCGATGACCGGGATCACGCTGCCCCTGGTCAGCTACGGCGGCAGCTCGGTGCTGAGCACAATCGTCATGCTGGCCATTGTACAGGGTATGTATATTCGGCGGGAGGATGAAAGCACATGAAAGACCCCAATCTGGAATATCCCCGAGGCATCCCTTATGACGAGGAGCCGGAGGGCGATTACGAGGATTATGACGAGGCGGTTCGGGCGGATATCGGGGAGGATATCCGCGACATCCTTACCTGGAAGGAGGAGCGCGACGCGCTTGCGGAGAGAATCCGGCCTCTTGATTTTGAAGAGCTGCCGCCCGAGGAAGCTCCTATGTCAAATGCTTCCGCGGTGAATCCGCCGCCCGGGACTTACGCGCCGGAGGCCGGACCGGGCTACCCGCAAGGCTATGTGCCGGAGGCCGGGCCGGGCTATCCGCAAGGCTACGCACCGGAGAACCCGCCGAAGGCTTATCCGTACGGCGCCGGAAACCTCCCGACGTCTGCGGACCCCGGGGACGGAGACGGGCCGGAGCCTCCCGGAAAAAAGCGCCGCAGGACTTCGCGTCCATATCTCTTTGTCTCGTATGCCTTTGTTCTGATCTTCCTGCTCCTGATCGGCAACCTTATCTATTTCAACATAAAGGAGCGCGACGCGATCCTCGCAAGTCCCTACAACCACCGTCAGGACGATCTTGCGGCCATTGTCTGCCGCGGCGCGATCCTGGCTTCGGACGGCGCGGAGCTGGCCGTGACCCGGACCGACGAGCTGGGGAACGAGACGCGTGTCTATCCCTACGGTTCGATCTTTGCCCACGTTGTCGGCTACAGCACGAACGGGAGGAGCGGGCTGGAGTCCACGGAAAATGTCAGCCTGCTGACTTCGCATATGGATATCCTGGAGCGGACGGAGCGTGAGCTGAAGGGAAAGAAGGCCGCCGGCGACTCGGTGCTGACAACGCTCAGCCCAAAGCTTCAGCAGAGCGCCTGGCAGGCTCTCGGCGAACGCCGAGGCGCGGTGGTGGTCCTGAATCCGAAGACCGGCGCGGTGCTCGCGATGGTCTCCAAGCCGGATTTTGACCCGAATACGATCGGGGAGAGCTGGAATGCCATCGTCAACGATCCGAACAATTCCTGCCTGCTCAACCGCTCGACGCAGGGACTTTATGTTCCCGGCTCGACCTATAAGATCCTGACCGCCCTCGCGTACCTTCGGCAGCACGGAAGCCTCGACGGCTATCATTATACCTGCACCGGCGAGATCTCCGATGGGGAGAACACCATTCACTGCGCGGGCGGCTCCGTGCACGGCGAGCTCGACTTTGCCGGCGCCTTTGCCGTGAGCTGCAACTGCGCGTTCTCGGATATGGGGCGGCAGCTCGGCGCGAAACCCCTGATCCAGGTCATGGACAGCCTGCTTCTGGGGAAGGCGCTTCCCTGCCCGGTTCTTGCCTCCAAAAGCCGTTATGACCTCTCTGAAAAAGACAGTGTCTTCCGGATCATGCAGACGGCTTTCGGACAGGGCGGCACGGCGGTGACGCCCTGGCAAATGGCGCTTATCGTTTCGGCGATCGCCAATAAGGGCGTTCTCATGGAGCCGTATCTCGTCGAAAAGGTCCTGAGCACGGACGGCAAGAACGTTTCGTCTCACAGCCCGCGCACATACCGGAAGCTCCTTTCCGAGGAGGAAGCCGGCACGCTTTCCGGGCTTATGCGCGCGGTCGTGACCGGCGGCTCCGCGATGGAGCTTGCGGGCTTTCCGGTATCCTGCTACGGCAAGACTGGCTCCGGGGAATTCACGCGTTCGGATGGCTCGCGCGGGACACATGCCTGGTTCGTCGGCTATGCCGGAGTTACGGAGGCGGACGTCGTCTTTGCCGTCATTGCCGAGGACTCCGGGAGCGGCTCCGACGTCGCCGTTCCCATCGCCCACGCCGTGCTCAACGCCTTTTATTCATAAGGCCCACGGGAGTGAATTCGTTTTTTAAACAATAAGCCACGCGAGAAAAAAAGGAGATTTACAGATGCGTAAACAAGAAAGAATTTTCGGACTCGGGTTCTTCCTGATCTGCTTTGCCGTGCTGCTGACCGGCTGCCTCCTCGCAAGGCCTGCATTTGCCGGTGAAAACGTGCAGCGCGAAAACGGCGGGCTTTTGGAAGAGGTCTTTGACGAGACGGCAAAAGAGGCCGACCGGGAAACGGCGGCGGGCGCAAAACTGCCTATCCGCACCGTTAACCTTGGCTTCGAGCTGCCGGTTTCCGGCACAAAGGTCACGCAGACGGCGGACAAAGATGCCTTCGTCACGACGCCCGCGCTTTTGCTGACCGTCCCGAACGGCGCCGTCTATGCCCTTGACGGCGAGGCTGTGTACGTGTCCGATCCCAACAATAAAACGCCGCTTACGGGCACCTTTACCCTTGACGAGGACGAGACCTGCTACGCGCTCGTGCGTCTGACAAGTGTCGGCGACGCGTATTTTACGAACGCCGTTACCTTCGACACAATCGTCGAGAACGCGGAGGTCAAGAGAAGATCCGTCACGTCGGAAACCTCCCTCACGATCTGTATCGCGTTCAACCCGAAGAAACAGACGCTTCCGGAGAATTACTTTGCCGTGCAGGTCTGTGATACGAACAATTCGGCAGCTCTCGGCGGCAGCGTGACCATCGAAGCCACGCTCCCGAACGGTGATCGCTGGGAAGCAAGCGGAAAAAAAGTGGACGGCTTCGCGGATGTCTGGGTACCGGGCGGCTCGACCGTGCGTCTAACCGCCGATGCCGATTATGAGTACAACTTTCAGGGATGGTATCCGGTCAATGTCGAACGTATGTCCAGTGAGGATCCGCATTACCTGACAGACCGTTTGCTCTCGAAGAATCCGGTATATGAGTTTACCGGGAATCCGGTCGGCGAAAAGCTCAGCCCGAAAATCTGCGCGGTATTCGAGCCCTCCGCGGGAGAAGTGGAGAGGATTACCTTAAATAAATCCTCCCTCTCGCTGACGGCTGGCAAAACCTCGACGCTGAAGGCCACGGTGTATCCGGAGAACGCGGAGGACGCCGAGGTTTCCTGGAAATCCGGCAACAAGGGGATCGCTACGGTCACAAGCGCCGGAAAGGTCAAGGGCATCGCTCCGGGAACGGTCACGATCACGGCCTCTACGCCGAACGGGACCAAAGCGACCTGCAAAGTGACCGTGAAAGCGCCGGCCGTGTCGAAGGTTACGCTGAACAAGACAAGCGCCTCGACCAACGTCGGCCTTACGGTACAGCTTCAGGCAACGGCGGCGCCTGAAAATGCCGCGGATAAGACCCTTACGTGGACGAGCAGCAACGCTAAGGTCGCCAAGGTCTCCTCGACGGGCCTGGTGACGGCGGTACGCTGCGGAACCTGCACCATCACGGCGACCGCAAAGAGCGGCGTCAAGGCAGACTGCCAGGTGACGGTCGCGCAGAAATATGCCTATGAGCTGTCGAAGAGCGGCGCCTATCGTTTTCTTTCCGATACGGCCGCGATCAAGAAGCTGAAAAAGGCCGGCTGGACGGCCCAAAAGGCCTTCCGCGTGGCCGGAAAATCCACCGTACCGGTTTATGAGATCTATAATAAAACCACGAAGCGGTATCGCTATACGACAAATAAATCCGACGCCACGGCCGCGAAGAAGGCCGGGAGCACGGTGAGCACCGCTTTCTACGCCTGCAAAACCAAAACCACGCCCGTTTACGAGATTCTCGGAAAGGATCAGAAGACGTACTATTATACAACAAGCAAATCCACGGTCACGGCTCAGAAGAAAAAAGGCTGGACCTACAAAGGGATCGCCTGGTACGCAGAGCTGACTACCCTGAAATGATCGGCGCCGGATCCGCCGCGGGACGCACGGGCTTGCGAAATGAACACGAACGCGTGTGCCCCGCAACATTTTTGTTTCTGGTCACACGGTGACCGGAAACGAAGGCGTTTTGCAATGAAATCGCCCTGCGGGCGATGGCACGCCTCAAGCGAGTGTTTGGCACGGGCGTGACTTGTAACACATTTTTTCGAAATAAGGGTGGAGCGGCCGAAAGAAATGTGTTAAAATAAAATTTGGTGATATTCAGGCAGGGGGGAAGTATGTCCGTAAAGATCCAGCAAATATACATCGGAGAGAGCATCCGGAAGGAGGCGCCGCGGATGGTCCGCGCGGCGAAGCGCGGAAAGGTGCCGAAGGACTGCTGGCTGATCACCTTCTCGGACATCCCCGGGAGCGAGCTCGAAATCGTGCGAAGCTATTTTCTCAGAGGAGAGCTTGTCATACGGCCGATGCCGAAGATCGTCGGCATCGCCGGCACGAAAGGGGAGGCCTTCGATCTCCTCGTGGAAATGACGGAAGACTGTTTTCGGGCGCGCAAAGACGCCTCGCTGAAGGCTTATCTGGGGCAGGAGCCATGAAAAAGGCAACCCTTACGAACTGGAGGATTGGATGGGAGTTGTACTCGCAATTCTTAAAATAATCGGGATCATTCTCCTCATCTTGCTGGGACTCATCCTTGTCATCCTTCTCTCGGTCCTCTTTATTCCCATTTGCTACAGGGCGGAGATGGAGAAGCTCCCCAAAAGCATCAATAGCGACGCCAGCGTTTCCTGGTTTTTCGGAGCGATCAAGGTTTGCGTCGGCTTTACGTGGTCGAAGGGTGCCGGCAGAAAGGTCACAAAAGACCTGCGTCTTTTCGGCATTTCCCTGTTCCGGATCCGGAACTATTTCCGGGCTCGGAAAAAAAGGAGAGCCGAAAAAGCCAGGCAGGCGTACCGCCGGGAACGGATCCGGAAGCTTGAGGAGCTGAAGAAACAGGATCCCGAAGCCTTTGAAAAGGAACGCCGGAAGGCACTTGAGCGAAAGCGGGAGCGCCGGGCGAAGAAAGCGGAGGCGGCCGAAGCCCCGGACACGGCCGGAGGGCCGGAAGCCGGTTTCGCGGAGCAGTCCTCTCCGGACATATTGATCAACGCGGACGTTCCGGATGCCAAACAGGCGGCACTTCCTTCTGAAGAGCTGCAAGCGGCCGGGCATGAGGAGGATCCCACAAGCTTTCGGGCGGAGGATTTTGAAGCTTTGGAGACGCCTTCGGCGGCGGAAACCAAAGGAAACGGTTCCGGGAAAGGCAGACCTTCCCTGCGAAAGAGAATCTCGGAGCTTATGAGCATGGATGTGACGAGCCGCGCGAAAACCGTCACAAAGAAGCTGAGAGGCCGGGTTCGCAGCGTATTTGTCAAAAGAGGGCTGCGGATCAAGGCGATGAAGGCGGGCATTTCCAAAAAGGAGAGCGCAGAAGGCGGCTCCGGCATTTCCGGAAAAAGCTTTGACGCAAGGCTTCAAAGCCTTAATGATAAGCTCGATGATCTGGCCATTAAACTTCTGGATCTCCTTGACGATCTTCCCATCCGGGTGACCTCGTTTTTGATCGGGCTGCCGCGCAGGATCTTCGGGCTGCTTTCACGGGTTTTTGGAAAGGTCACGTACACAATCGCGATCCTGCGCAAGGTCGTCAACTTCGTTCAGGATCCGCGCACGAGAGCCTTTATACGGATGGCCATGCGGACCCTTCGGAAATTCCTTCACCATGTGTTCCCGAGAAGGATCCGCGGCTTTCTCCACTACGGCTTCAGCGATCCTTCATGGACGGGGATCAGCCTTGGCGCGTGGAGCATCGTCGCCCCGCAGGTCCGGGGCGGCTTCAGGCTTGAGCCGGAATTCGAAGACGTGGTTTTTGAAGGAGAGGCCGATCTACGGGGAAGGATCTTCCTTTTTTACATACTTTTTTTGGGACTTCGGGCTTACCTGAATAAGAACACAAAGTTTGTGATCAGGTTTATGCGCGAAATGAGCAAAGAGGCGAGGTCTTCAGAGAGAGGGCGGACGGCGGCGCAGGGAGAGGAAAATGTCGGTGAAGTGGCTTAAACGGATGGCCGGGGCGAGTGTCTGGCTCGGGTGTGAACCGTAACAACGGATGCATCTGCAGCGGATCGGGAAGGATAAACAGGAAATTAAAGGAGGATTTACGGGAAATGGCTGAGAAGGATTTTGCAACGACGACGCAGGCTCTTTTTAAGGGCATGAACGAGTTCATCACCTCAAAAACCGTGGTCGGGGAACCGGTCCGCACGGGCGATACCATCATTCTGCCGCTCATGGATGTGACCTTCGGCGTCGGTGCCGGAACCGGCAGCGAGAGCAACAAAAACGGGCGTTCGGTCGGCGGAATGGGCGGAAAGATGACGCCCAGCTCGGTTCTGATCATCTCGGACGGAACCACGCGCCTTGTCAACATCAAGGGCCAGGACAGCCTCGGGAAGATTCTCGACATGGTTCCGGACTTTATCAGCCGCTTTGCCCCGAAAAATGAAGAGAAGAAGGCTTCCGCTGAGGAAAAAAAGGCCGAAGCCGAATCATAAAAAGGACAGAGGGAGGCGAACGCCGAACCTCTGCCCCTCATCGCGAGCCGTATGCTGCCGAAGGCAGCTGATTTCCTTACGCGGCTTCGTGAACCAAAAAAAGAAGCCGGCAGATGCCGACTTCTTTTTTCGGTACCGATGAGACGGATTTCCGAAATCAGGCTCTTTCGACTTTGCCGGCGCGCAGGCAGTGCGTGCAGACATATGCGTGCTTCGGAGAACCTTTCTCAAGGATACGGACTCTCTTGATGTTAGACTTCCACATATGGTTGGACCTTCTATGGGAATGGCTCACGTTCTGGCCAAAGTGGGCGCCTTTTCCGCAGATAGAGCAAACAGCCATTGATAACACCTCCTTGTAACATAATAAGGCCACCGCAAGGTCCGCTGAGCGGAGCACATGGCAGGCGTTAGGTCCTAAAGACCTACAACAGATGATATTTTAACAGAAAGAACAAAGAGTTGCAAGCGTTTTCTGCCTGAAAATGCGTTGTTCTATCCGTTTTTTTCCTTGCGTTAAGATAGGATTGGGATTATAATAACAATGTGTGTCTGAATTGTTAAGTACTACGTTTCCGGCCGCGTCGTGACCGGAGACGATGGCTTTTTCAGGAATTTGCGACAATTTTCAAAGGAGGAGAACAACATGAAGGGACGTGTCGATTCCGAGTTTGGTGAGATCTCGATCAGCCCGGACGTCATCGCTGCTTACGCAGGCTCCGTCGCCGTCAGCTCCTTCGGCATCGTCGGCATGGCGGCTTATAACGTTAAGGACGGGATCTTCCAGCTTCTTAGAAGAGAAAGCATCCGGCGCGGCATCAACGTCCGGATCGAGGACAATAAGCTTTCCCTTGTCCTGCACTGCATCGTTTCGTACGGAGCCAGCATTCCTGCCATCGCGGACAACCTGGTTGAAGGGCTCAAATATAAAATGGAACAGTTTACAGGTCTGGAGGTCTCTCACATTGATATTCTGGTCGAGGGCATCCGCGTGATCGACTGAAAACGCCAGCTCTCGCGCAAAATGCCTTGCGTTCAGGAAAGGACGCGCGGCGGGGTTCGTGAGAGCGCGGAAGGTCACACCGTAACTTGTTGCGTGAAAAGTCCACAGACGAATGGGCCGCGTGGACGGTTCCAAAAGCATCGGAGGATAGAGAGTTGGCTACGTTAAATCTCAAGGCAGATATGCTGCGCCGGATGTTTCTTTCCGGAGCGAAAAATCTCGAAGTGCGGAAAAACTATATCAATGAACTGAATGTTTTTCCCGTTCCTGACGGTGATACCGGAACAAACATGACGCTGACGATCCTGTCGGCCGCCACGGAGGTCAGCCGGCTGGAGGATGCCGCTACCGAGGATATCGCGAAGGCGATCTCCGCGGGTTCGCTTCGGGGGGCCCGCGGCAATTCCGGCGTCATTCTTTCCCAGCTCCTTCGCGGCTTCACGAAGGTGATCCGCGATTCCAAAGAGCCGGACGTGGACTGCCTGATCACGGCCATGGAGAAGGCGGTCGAGACCGCGTACAAGGCCGTCATGAAGCCGAAGGAGGGCACGATCCTTACCGTCGCCCGCGTCATGGCGGAGAAGGCCACGCAGCGCAGAGAAGAGCTTGGAAGCCTTGAGGAGCTCTTTGACCTGGTCCTTAAAGAAGGCGATGAGGCGCTTGCGCAGACGCCGGAGCTTCTTCCCGTCCTCAAGGAGGCCGGCGTTGTCGACTCCGGCGGCGCGGGCCTGATGACGATCCTTCACGGAGCCGTCGATGCCTTCAACGGGCTGGAGATCCAGCTCGACTTCGAAGCCCCGCCGGTGCAGGTGCGCCGTGTGGAAACGCCCATCAGCACCGATGAGATCAAGTTCGGTTACTGCACGGAATTTATCGTCAAGCTGGAGAAGGAATTCACCGACGAAGACGAGGAGGCCATGAAGGAATATCTGCTTTCGCTCGGCGACAGTCTGGTTTTCGTCACCGGCGACGGCATGGTCAAGGTTCATGTCCATACGAACCATCCGGGCAAAGCCTTCGAAAAAGGTTTGGAGTATGGACAGCTTACGCGCATGAAGGTCGACAATATGCGCGAGGAGCACGAGGAACGGCTCTTTAAGTCGACCGAGGTGGCCGCCGCGCGGGAGCGCGAAAAAGCCGCTAAGGAAGCTGCCGAAAAAGCGGCCGAAGAGAAAAAAGATTTTGCTTTTGTCGCGGTCACCATCGGCGACGGGCTGGCGGACGTCTTCCGGCAGCTCGGCTGCGACGTCATCATCGAGGGCGGGCAGACGATGAACCCCAGCACGGAGGATATGCTGGACGCCATCAAAACCGCCAACGCCAGAGACATCTTCATCCTTCCGAACAATAAAAATATCGTCCTCGCGGCCAACCAGGCCGCGGACATTACCGAATCGGATGATCCGGAGACGCGCATCCACGTCATCCCGACCCGGACGGTTCCGCAGGGCATTGCGGCCCTCATCAGCTTCGTTCCGGAACAGACGCCGGAGGAGAACGCCGCCGGCATGTCGGAGGCGGGCTCGCGGGTTAAGAGCGGAGAAGTGACGTACGCGGTTCGCGACACGAAGATTGACGGCGTGCCGATCAGGTCCGGCGATATCATGGGTATCGGAGACGCCGGAATCCTCACGGTAGGCCCGGATGTGAAAACCGTCGTTCTCGATATGCTGGAAAAACTGATCGACGAGGACTCCGAGATTGTCAGCATCTACAACGGCCAGGATTTCTCGGAGGAGGATACCGAAGCGATCGTTGCGGAGGCGCAGGAGCGCTTCCCGAATGTCGATATTGAGCAGAGCTACGGCGGGCAGCCGGTATATTTCTGCATCCTTTCTGTGGAATGACATGAAGCTTACGGAATTAAAGGGAATAGGACCCAAAACGGCCGCGCTTTTTGAAAAGCTCGGCCTTTTTAACGCGGAAGACCTGCTCTCGTACTACCCGCTGCACTATGATTTTTACGAACCGCCCCGGCCCGTCGGAGCGGTTACGGCCGGGGAGAAGTGCGCGGTTAAGGGCATCATCGCGCATCCGGTATCGGTACGCCCGGGCGGCAAAGCCACCTTTTTTACGACGGTCATCGAAGATGCCACCGGTAAGCTTCGATTAAACTGGTTCAACGCGCCCTACGTGCAGGCCCTTCTCCGACGGGGATCGGTCTACGTCTTCCGCGGACAGGTCTTACGGCGAGGCGCGGAGCTTGTCATGGAGCACCCCGAGATCCTGACCCTGGCCAGGTACGAAGG
>CACZBB010000026.1 GCA_902779245.1 uncultured Lachnospiraceae bacterium
GCAACGGCCAGCCGGCGCAGGGCGGTCAGCGCCCGTATTATGGCAACGGCCAGCCGGCGCAGGGCGGCCAGCGGGCCTATACACAGGGCGGTTCGCCGGCGCAGGGCGGTCAGCGCCCATATTACGGCAGCGGTCAGCCGGCACAGGGCGGCCAGCGGGCTTATGCGCAGGGCGGTCAGCCGGCACAGAGCGGCCAGCGGGCCTATGCGCAGGGCGGCAGATCCGTGCAGAACGCTTCCGCGGCTGGGAACGGCGCGGCGCGTCCGGCCGGAACCGGACAGCAGAGAGCCGCACGCCCGGAATCCGCAAGAAGGAGTACGGAAAACGGACGTGTCGCCCAGGGCCAGATCCGTCGGAAGATTCCGGCCGGCAGCCGGAGCGCTGCCGACGTGCCGGTGAGACGGGAGCCCATATCCGGACGCGGAGCCGCGGGCGGACATCCCCCGGGAAATGGCGGGGGAAGAACGCGCACATCGGCGTCCGGCGCCGGCCGGAAGCCCGGCGAAAAGAAAAAACGCAGCGCGGGCATGATCGCGCTGATGGTGATCCTGCTGATTCTTCTCGGAGGCCTCGTATTCGCGGTTGCCTTCGTTTTCGGAAAGCTCGGTCTCATGGGACGCGATATCGACGTACACGCGATCCGGGATGTGGACGATGTCTATATCGATGAGCATGTCAAAAAGGATACCGCTCAGGCGAATTATACAAATATCCTGCTGGTGGGCATTGACAGCCGTGACGCGAGTATCATCGACCATGCCAACAGCGACACCATGATCATCTGCAGCGTCAACAACACGACGGGCAAGGTGCGGCTGGTTTCTGTTTACCGAGATACCTACCTCAACATCATGAGCCCGGAAAATGTCAACAAGTTCCAGTACAATAAGGCCAATGCGGCCTATAATCTCGGGAGCGCGCCGCAGCTGCTTTCGATGATCAACGCCAACCTCGACCTCAGCATCAAAGACTACGCGGTCGTGGATTTCCGGGCGGTCATCAAGCTCGTGGACGCGGTGGGCGGCATCGACATCACGCTGACCGACCAGGAGGCCATCCACCTCAACAACTATCAGGAGGAAACGGGGGAGATCACCGGGCTGAAACCCCAGCCGGTCGAGGTCTATGTCGGGGAAGAGCCGCGCGTCTACCACTTAAATGGCATTCAGGCGACGGCCTACTGCCGCATCCGTTACACGAACGGCTGGGATATGAAGCGGACGCAGCGCCAGCGCCTGGTCATCGAAAAGATCATTGAGAAGGTCAAAGCCGGCGGGCTCGGCCTTGCAAACCGTGTTCTCGACGAGGTGCTTCCGCTCTGCTACACAAGCATGAACGCCGGCGAGATCTTCGGTATGGCGACGAAAATGTTCGGCTTCGAAATCGAGAAGACGACCGGTTTCCCGGAGGTCCATCTCGGAAAGGATATCAGCGCTGAGATCATGTCTGCCCAGGTGCCGGTCACACTGGAGGAAAATGTCATTGAACTTCACAAATGGCTCTTTGATATGGATTCCTACGAAACCTCTCAGACCGTAAAGGATTTCAGCCGCCAGATCATTCTCAACACCGGCTATGGACCGGAGCGCCGCGAGGAGGCAATCGCCGACAGTGAGATCGGAAACAGCGGCGGCGAGGCGGATCAGGTCAAATAACACGCGTCGGGTTTTCGGACGTAGGGACGATGCCATAAAACAGGATCCCGTCAGAAACTGTTACGAGGAACAACGAAAGAGCGGATCGCCGGCGCGGTCCGCTTTCTTTCTATATAGAAAGGAGCGCAGAGGCATGCCGGAAACAATCAAAAACCATCCTTCCGTCGATGTCATTATCCCGACGTATCGCCCGGGGCCGGAGCTTCGGGATCTGCTTCTGCGCCTGCTTCGTCAGACGCTCGCGCCGGGAAACATCTTTATCGTCAACACCGAGGAATCGGCATTTGACAAAACCCTTGTCGACGGCCTTCCGCGGGTCAGCATTTGTCATATTCCGAAGAAAGCCTTTGACCATGGCGGTACCCGGCAGATGGCGCTCGGCTTTTCGCGCGCGGTGTATGTCCTGTTTATGACGCAGGATGCGCGGCCCGCGGATAAATATCTGGTCGAGCGGCTGCTCGCGGCGGTTTCGCAGCCGAAGGTGCGGATCGCCTACGCGCGCCAGCTTCCCAATGCGTCCGCGGGAGTTATCGAGCGGTATACGCGCAGCTTCAATTATCCGGAGACGTCCCGGGTCAAGACCCTCGGAGATCTTCCGGAGCTCGGCATCAAAACCTTTTTCTGTTCAAATGTCGCCGCGCTTTATGAGCGGGCGTTTCTTCTCGCCGGAGGCGGATTTTACGTGCCGAGCATCTTTAACGAGGATATGGTCTTTGCCGGAAAGGCGCTCCGGTCGGGAGCCGCCATCGCGTACGCGGCCGATGCCCGGGTGATCCATTCCCACAACTATTCCGCGCGTCAGCAGTTCCGCAGGAATTTTGACAACGGCGTTTCCGAGGCTCTGCATCCCGAGACTTTTGCCGGGCTGCCGGTGGCCGGTGAGGGGAAGAAGCTCATACTCTCGACCCTCGGGTATCTTGCCCGAACCGGGCATCTTCTTTGGATTCCGAAGCTCTTCGTCCAGAGCGCGGCCAAGATGGCGGGCTTTTATCTGGGCCGTCATTTTCACCGGCTCCCCGGATTCATGGTGCGCGCGTTCACGGACAACCGGAGCTTTTGGGAAAAGGACCATGAGGCGGAGGTGCGGGCATGGCTGTGACACGCGTTGTTACCATATATTCCAAGTTTTCTTCACATATTTGTCACATGTTTAGGCTACGATAAGAAAACTGAGAGGATGGCGGGAACTGCGGCAGCAGCGGAGCCGTCGACTTTTCTACAGGGTGGCACAGCACGAATGATGTATAGCCGTTTACGGCTCGTCATTTGACGAGGATGGAAGGAGCTGCAGATGGAAGAGTGGTTAGAAAAAGGAAAGGCAGAGATTTCCGAGGACGGCGTGGAAGAGAAAACCCCTGAGAATCCGGAAAGCTTTATTCCGGCGGGCGAGCCGGCCGCGGAAGTGAATCGGGAGGGCTTTGCTTTGTCGGGCGAGCCGGCCGCGGATGTGAATTCGGAGGGCTTTATTCCGTCGGGAGCGTTTTCGGAAAGAAGATATGAGGCCGCGGCCCCGGCGGAGCCCTCGTCGGATTCGGAGGACCTTCTTACCGGTTTCTCCTTTGTGAGTGAGAACGGAGAACCGCCGGCGGAAAAGAGCGGCAGCGCCGAAGCTGCCGGTGAACCGACGGAAGGCCGGACAGAGCCCATCAGCGGCGCGGAGGGTCCGGCCGCGGAAAGCGAGGGCCGTCCCTCGGAGAGCAAGGGTCCGGCCACGGAAAGCGAGGGCCAAGCCGCGGAAAGCGAGGGGCAAGCCTCGGAGGGCAAGGGTCCGGCCGCGCGGCAGGGAGCCTATGCAAGTCCCTACGATGTCTATCGTTTCAACGGCGGGACAAGGCCGGAGCCGTCCTGGCGCGCGCAGCCCCAGGCCGGACAGCCGGCAGAGCCGCCGGACGGGCAAACACAGCCCTCCTGGCGCGCACAGACGGTCGCCGGTCCGTACAGGCAGCCCGGTTACGCGCAGCCGGCCGGAGAAAACCCGATGACCCAGAGAGAGGCCTTTGCCGGAAACGGAGGTTACGGGCAGGGGCAGCCTGCCGGAAGAGCTCCGGAATTCCGCCAGGAGCCCTTTACCGGCTATGGACAAAGACCCGCGGGCGGCAGCGATGGCGGCGGATTCGGCCCCGGCGGCCCCTCCGATCCGTCGAAGCCCTCGGACGGCCCGAAGAAAAAGGGCGGGACAGGCAAGAAGGTCGGCGCCATTCTCGGCATTGCGGTGCTCTTCGGTCTTGTGGCCGCGCTGGTGTTCTTCGGTGTGACCCGCCTGATGGGTGGGATTCTCAGGAACGCTAACGTGGCGGAAAGTGCGCAGAACACGCCGGAACCTCCGAAGTTCACCATCGGCGGGAACCAGAGCGATTCATCGTCCGACACGCCCGCCGGCAGGAATGATCTTGGGGAAAAGGACGACAGCACTTCGGCACTGCCGGATACTTCCGCGGCGGTGAAAAATAAAACGGACCTCTCGATCCCGGATGTGGTGGATCTTGTGATGCCGTCGATGGTGGCGATCACGAACACCTCGCTCACGGAATACCACAGTCTTTTCGGCAGGAGCGGCCAGTATGAAAATGTCAGCACGGGCTCGGGCATCATTGTCGGTGAGACCGAGACGGATTATCTGATCGCGACCAATGCCCATGTGATCAAGAATTCGGAAAAGCTCACGGTCACCTTTATCGATGACAGCGTTGTCGAGGGAACGGTCAGCGCGAGCGATAACACGAACGATCTGGCCATCGTCTCTGTCAAAAAGGAAAGCATCGACAAGGAAACCCTTCCGCAGATCCGGATCATTTCCATCGGCAATTCGGATGAGCTCCGCGTCGGAGAGACGGTGATCGCCATCGGAAACGCGCTCGGCTACGGCCAGTCGGTTTCCCGTGGAGTCGTCAGCGCCCTGAACCGCCCGGTTGAGGTGGATAATTACGTGACCCGTGAGCTGATCCAGACCGACGCGTCGATCAATCCGGGCAATTCGGGCGGCGCGCTGATCAACCTCCGGGGCGAGCTGGTCGGCATCAACGAGATCAAGACCGTGGATACCAAGGTCGAGGGTGTCGGCTACGCGATCCCCATGGCGACGGCGAAACCGATCCTTGAAAACCTTGGCACGAAGGCCTCGCGCAAGAAGGTGGACGAGGAAAATGCCTCGTATATCGGCATTCACTGCGTGACGATGTCGAATTATTACGTGCAGATGGGCTATCCGGCAGGCGCGTACGTTTCGGATGTCATGAAGGACGGCCCGGCCGAGGCGGCCGGAATCGTGGCCGGCGATATCATCACGGCCATCGACGGCAGCGAGGTGACCAGCTCTACGCAGCTCATCAGCTATCTTGCGTACTATGCGGCCGGTGAGAAGGTGAACTTCACCATTCGGAGACTCAACGACGAGGAGAGCGCCTTTGAAACGAAGGAGATCGAGATCACCCTCGGCAGCAAAAAGGACGCGGATTTCGATGAGCCGCAGGGCGAGCTCGGCTAAAAAAGATCCATAGAGAATGGTAAGATACCTGTTCACGGTGCGAACGGGAACAAACGACCCGTGTCGGAGCTTGGAAGTCCGGCACGGGTTTTAGTTTTGGCGACTGAAATATTTGTAAAAGTTCGGCGGACGTGGTATAGTAGTGTTACAAATGCAGTTTTGGGAAGGAAGAAAGCTATGGCGGAACATGATGAGGAAAAGGGAAAAGAAGCAGCCGTGAGCCTCCCGGAGGAGGAGCTGCAGGAAGAAAAGAAAGAAGAGAAGAAAGAGGAAAAGAAGGAGGAGCGCTTCTGCGACCTGTGCCGGCGTTCGGAGACGGTGACCGGCCCGCTTATTGAGCTTCCCACCGGCCAGAAGGTCTGCAAAGATTGTATGCAGACCGGTATGAACGCGGTCAAAAACAGTAATTTTGATATCGGGAGCATGCTCCGGAATCTTGGCGGCATGCCGGGCTTTTCCTTTATTCCGATCAGCGATGTGCAGCAGCAGCCGGCGAAGAAGAAGGAGACCGTTCCCGAAAAGCGATTTTCGATGGATGAGATCCTTCCGCCCCACAAGATCTGCGCCCAGCTTGACCGGTATGTCATCGGCCAGGCGAAGGCGAAAAAGCTGATATCCGTGGCGGTGTACAACCATTACAAGCGGATCATCAACGAGGAACGGAAGAAGGAGCAGGAGAAGGAGAACGCGAAGGTGGCGATCCCTGATCCGAACGTCCCGGCGCCCGTAGAGATCCAGAAATCCAACATGCTGATGATCGGCCCGACCGGCTCCGGCAAGACGTATCTGGTTCAGACGCTTGCACGTCTCCTTGACGTTCCGCTCGCGATGACCGACGCCACAAGCCTCACGGAGGCGGGCTATATCGGCGACGACATCGAGAGCGTGGTTTCCAAGCTCCTCATGGCGGCCGGCAATGACGTTTCGAAGGCGGAGCATGGCATCATTTTTATCGATGAGATCGACAAGATCGCGAAAAAACGAAACACCAACCAGAGGGACGTGAGCGGCGAGGCCGTTCAGCAGGGCCTTCTCAGGCTCCTGGAGGGCGCGGAGGTCGAGGTTCCGGTCGGGGCCAACAGCAAGAACGCGATGGTTCCGCTCAAGACCGTGAACACCAAAAACATCCTCTTTATCTGCGGAGGCGCGTTTCCGGGCCTTACGGACATCATCAAGGAACGCCTGAACCGTCACAGCTCCATCGGCTTTCAGGCGGATTTGAAGGACCGGTTTGACAACGACCGAAACCTGCAGCTGCAGGTGACGGTGGAGGATCTCCGGAAGTTCGGAATGATCCCGGAATTCCTGGGCCGTCTTCCGATCGTTTTCTCGCTGGAGGCGCTCACCGAGGATATGCTGCTCAGGATCCTCAAGGAGCCGGAAAACGCGATCATCCGCCAGTATGAGGCGCTTCTGGCCATGGATGAGGTGCGGCTTGTCTTTGAGGATGAGGCGCTTAGGGTGATCGCGAAAAAAGCCCTGGCGCAGGATACCGGGGCAAGAGCCCTCCGTTCGATCCTGGAGGAGTTTATGACCGATATCATGTACGAGATCCCGAAGGATGACAACATCGGCACCGTCATCATCACGAAGGAATACCTGGAGCATACGGGCGGGCCGAGGATCCTGCTTCGCGGACAGATGTAAGCGGGGCCGCGCGGCGGCGGGAAGGATCGCGTGCGTCCGAACGACGGCGGCGCGAGGCCGGCTGCCGCAGACGGAGGTCCGGCCCGGATATGCCATACAACCGCGAAGAAACATTTGCGGATAAGAGTAAATATAAAATACATGTATTTTCCGATTAGCTTTGCTATACTCGATGATAATTCATGAAAGGGGGATTGAGCAAATGGCAGAGGGAAATTTCTTTGACGCGCTGGGGAAGACACTTTCGAGGGCGACGCATACGGCGGTGGACAAGACCGGCGTGCTGGTGAACTCGACGCGCATCAACGCGCAGATTGCCGGCGAACAGCGGGAGCTGGAGAAGCTTTACCAAAAGCTTGGAGAGACCGTTTTTCTCATGGTGAAGGAGGGAGAGCTGACGCCGGAGGGCGAGGTGAAGCGCCTCGTCGACAAGATCCGGGTCCGCAGCCAGGCGGTCAAGGCTTTCCGCAAGGACCTGGCCGGGGTGAAGGGGCAGAAGATCTGCCCGAGCTGCGGAGCGTTTATCGAGAGCCAGGTCGTATTCTGCCCGAAGTGCGGCGCGGAGATCCCGGAGGAGGAGAAGCAGGCGCCGAAGCCCGGACAGAAGAAGGCGCCGGTCGACACGGAGATTGAGATTGAGGAAGCCGTTTCTTTGGACGACTTTGCCGATGGGCAGGGTGATCTGTTATGAAGTGGTTAGGTCTCGCCGCGGGTGTGTTCGGCGTTGATTTTGCGGCAAAACGGTACCTTGAGCGGAAGATGAAGATCACGGACGAGCCGAAAGAGCTTTTGGGCGGCCGTATCCTGATCCGCCGCTATACCAACGAGGGCAGCATCTTTGAGAAGCTGGTCGGAAAGCCGAAGATTGCCCGGAATCTCTCGACGGCGGCCTTCGGGGCGGTTGCGGCGGGGTTTTTGCGCAATATCGGCAAGCCGGGCAGGACGCTGAAAAAGCTGGGCTATTCCCTTATGCTGGGCGGCGGCGCGAGCAATTTCTTTGACCGCTGCACGCGGGACGGCGTGACGGATTACCTGAGTGTCGCTCCGAAGAAATCGGGCTGGGTCCGTAACGTGGTTTTTAACCTCGGCGACGTCGCGATCTTCTCGGGACTGTTCTTCGCAACGCTCGGGATCCTTTTCGGAAAACACAACGATTAAACGAAAGGCTGCAAGAAAAAGCCCGATGAGCTCGAATGCAGGCGCTTCGCCCCAGGGCGAAGTGCCGTTACTTTTGTGAGAATTTCAGGGGAGGTAACAATCTGAAATGAAAGAATCCATGAAAAAACCGTTTCTTTACGCGACAGCCTTTTTTTCGGGGATGTCGATCATGGCGATCGAGATGGGCGCCAGCCGTTTGCTGACGCCTTATTTTTCGTCGTCCCAGGTCATCTGGACGATCATCATCGGCATCATCATGATCGCCATGGCCATCGGCAACGTCTGGGGCGGACGCGCGGCGGATAAGAACCCGGATCCCGCGCGGCTCTACCGGCGGCTCCTCATCGCCGCCATCTGGACGGCCGCCCTGCCATTTGCCGGAAGATATGTGCTGCTCGGCGTGACCTATGTGGTGGTCAAGATCGTACACCAGAATTATCTGGTCTTTGCCTCCTTCTTCTCCTGCCTCGTGCTGTTCGTCTTCCCGCTCATCCTCCTTGGCACCACCACGCCTTCCCTCATCAAATATTCGACCGACAACCTCACGGATAACGGGAAGACGGTCGGGACCATCGAGGCCTGCGGCACCATCGGCAGCATCCTCGGAACCTTCCTGCCGACCTTCGTCACGATCCCGAGCTTCGGTACGGCGATCACCTTCTATATTTTCGCGGGAATCCTGGCGCTGCTTTCGCTCATTTTCTTTATATCCCGACGGAAGCATATCGTCAAGGCAGCCGGCGTCGTCGGCCTTGTGGTGGTGCTGATGTTCGCGCCCATCAACTACAGCTTCGCGTTCTGGGACGACAAGATCATCTACGAGGGCGAGTCCATCTACAATTATCTGCGCGTGGAGGACGAGCCGGAGCAGATCATTCTCTCGACAAATGTCCTTGCCGGGGTGCAGTCGGTTTACCGGAAGGGCGGCGGGCTCGCCGGCATGTATTATGATTATCAGCTGGCCGTGCCCCTGATCGCCGGGGAGATCGACGATCCGACTTCGCTTCTGATCCTCGGCATGGGCACCGGTACCTACGCGAAGACCTGCCTGGATTACTATCCGAACATGAAGATTGAGGGTGTGGAGATTGACGAGAAGATCGTGGACCTCTCCCGAAAGTATTTCGAGCTGCCGGAGAATGTTCCCGTAACGGTGGAGGATGGCCGCGCTTTTCTTCGGAACGCCGGGACCTACGATATCATCATGGTGGACGCGTACCAGGACATCACGATTCCCTTCCAGATGTCCAGCGTCGAATTTTTCACGATGGTGAAGGAGCACCTTTCGGAAGATGGCGTGATGCTGGTGAACCTGAATATGCGGACGGATACCCCCGGCGGCATTAACCAGTGGCTCATCGACACGATCTGCAGCGTTTTTCCGGCGGTGGTGACGGTGGACGTGGAGGGCAACACGAACCGCGAGGTGTTCGCCTGCAGATCCATGGAGCAGATTGAGAAAGGCCGCGAGCGGGTGGAGCGGCTTCCGGAGGATTCTCCGCTCAAGCCCCATCTGCGGAAGGTCATGGCCAATCTGCAGGTTCAGACCGGCGGCGACCGGATCTTTACCGACGACAAGGCCCCGGTCGAGATCCTGGGCATGGACGCTCTTGACAAGGTCATCCAGGATACCCTCGAGTGGAACGGCGGCATCGACGCGATGCTGCAGTTCTGAGCCGGATAGCGAATGTATGCGGAGACGTGCGAAAGCACGGAGCAATCCGCGAACCGGGGGTTTTGCCGCCCGGACCAAAGCAAAGGAAGAAAAAAGTGTACGAACATGTGACAGATGAGCTTCTGGAATTTCTGAACGCGACGCCGACGGCGTTCCATGCCGCGGCGAATTTTGCGGACCGCCTGCGGAAGGCGGGCTTCCGAATGCTGTCGGAATCGGAGGAATATCACCTTAAACCCGGAGACAAGGCCTTCGTCGCCCGGAACGGGTCGTCGCTGATCGCCTTCAACATCCCCAGGTCGCCGGATCCGGCTTTCCGGGTCGTCGCGAGTCACAGCGATTCGCCGACGCTGAAGATCAAGCCCTCGCCGGAGGTGAAGAGCGGCGGTTATCTCCGCCTGAACGCGGAGCCCTACGGCGGAGGTCTCTGGTATACTTGGATGGACCGCCCGCTGACGCTGGCCGGGCGGGTGCTCGGATTAAGAGACGGCGAGATCTGCGGGAAGCTGATCTTCCCGGACCGGGACCTTCTGCTCATTCCTTCCCTGGCGATCCATATGGACCATAAGGCCAATGAAGCCCTCTCCCTCAATCCGCAGCAGCATCTGCTGCCGGTCCTGGGACTGACCGATGCGGGGCGGGAGAGCGCCGGCGCTAAAACGGAAACGGAGCGGTCGGGCTCCGAGGACGGGGAGAGCTTTGCGGGCGTAAAAAATGTGAAGGAAAATGTGGAATTCCTGAACCTGCTTTCGGAGGCCTCCGGTTTTTTGGCGGAGGACATTCTCTCCTATGACCTGGTGCTCGCGCTTCGTCAGAAGGCGGTGCGCTGGGGAAAATGCGGTGAATTCATCTCCGGGCCGCGCATTGACAACATGGAGTGCGCCTTTGCGACGCTCATGGGATTCCTGGACGCCCGCTGCCGCGACATCTCCGTCATCTGCCTTTTTGACAATGAGGAGGTGGGCAGCACGACCCGGCAGGGCGCGGCGTCTACATTTTTGCGGGACACGCTGATCCGCATCGCCAACGCGCTCGGAATGAACTGGGCGGGGTATCTTCGAGCCGTCGCGAGGGGCTTCATGATCTCCACGGACAATGCCCACGCGGTGCATCCCGGTTATCCGGAGAAGGCCGACCCGGTCTGCCGCCCGGTGCCGAACGGCGGGATCGTCTTAAAACACCACGCCGGCCAGAAATATACCACCGACGCGGTCTCCGCTGCCGTGTTTAAGCGGATCTGCCGGCAAAATGACATTCCGTGGCAGGAGTTCGCCAACCGCTCCGATATGCGCGGCGGCAGCACGCTGGGTAACATTTCCAGTACCCAGGTGCCGTTCTGCACGGTGGACATCGGCCTCGCCCAGCTCGCGATGCATTCCTGCTTCGAGACCGCGGGCGCGTATGACGCCCCGCGCATGGCCGCCTTCACCAAAGCCTTCTTTGAGGAGGAGAGCCTGGGCATCCCGGAGGGAGAGCTGGCGCTTTAAGTTATCGATATTCATCCCCAAAAAAACGGCGGCCCTGAAGCGTTCCCGCTCCGGGCTGCCGTTTTTGCTTTATAGACATCACAATGCCTTCGGAGCCGGAGATTCGTCAATCCAGCCGAACCCTGAGAAGGACCGGATTGTGATCGGAATATTGGAAGGCTTTGTCGACGACCTCAAAGTCCTCGACGGTGACGTTCGACGACACGATGAAGCCGTCGATCACATAGTATTGAAACGTGTTCTTGTCCGCGCCGGCATAGGCCTGGTCCAGAGAACGGCAGGAGGGAACGGAACCGTTCATCAGGAAGCTCCAGTTTTCGGAAAAATCGCCGCTATCAAGGATACCGGACTGCCATTTTCCTTCCTGCGCGGGGAAAAGGCTGGCGTCGACGCTGGAAAATGTCTGGTTAAAGTCTCCGCCGGCGATGACGTAATTGCCCTTCGCGGCTTCCTCCTCCAGAAGCTCGCGGAGCATCTTCGTCTGCGCGAGCTTTCCCTCGCCGTCGTCGTAGGCTTCCAAATGGAGATTGACAAGGACGAGCTCCTTTTCGCCGGCTTTAAGGCGGCTGGTCATCAGACACCGCTTGAGGTTGAAAACGCTGACCGGCCATTTGAAGGGGATGGGAAGCTGGGTGCGGACCGCCTCCCGGACATCATATTTAGAGAGCGTCAGAATGCCGGAGCGGACCTTTCCGATCGGGGGGATCGGGTAGGGAACGAAGGCGGTGTTGAAATTGTAGGCGAAGGAGCTCACGTATTGCGGGGCGGCCGCCTGCAGCAGGCTTTTTCCGTTGATGTGGTAGGATCTGTCGGAGTCTTCGTCGACCTCCTGGAGCAGGATGAAATCCGGGTCAAGCTCCGCCAGAGCATCCTGGATCCCCTCGATGTTTTCTTCGACACGCTCCCTGTCGGCCGGATAGATACTTTTTCCTCCGTCCATGAAGAAATCCGCGTTGTCGCCAAGGGCAAAGAAGCCCAGATTCCAGCTTACCAGGGAAAGACGGTCTCCCCGGGAGAGCGTCTTTCTCTGCGCCTGACCTTCGAGCTTAAGCGTCTCGGTCGGCACCGGCTTATATTCCGTCACGAGGAAGAAGACCACAAGCCCTCCGAACAGGACGAGAATGGCCAGCAGCACCCATCGAAATACCTTCCAGAATTTTTTCATAAAACCCTCCTTTTAACGCTGATGGTTTTTGCTTTTATTCTCGTAGATTGCCGAAATAAACTTTTCAATCTCCCGATCCCAGAAGCCCCATTCGTGGACGGCCTCCGGCTCGTCGTAACGTGTGACGTCCCAGCCGTTTTCGAGCAGGGCGGGCACGAATTTTTTGTGGGCTTCGTACAGGAAATCCCCGGTCCCGCAGCTGACATAGAGCTTTGGCCTCCGCGGTGCCTTTGCGTTTTTCTTCATTAAAGAGAAGAGATCGGCTTCCGTTCCCGCGGGGCCGGCCGTTTCTCCGAAGATCCGGCTCCAGGTGCCGTCGGCCGTATGCCGGTGCGCGATGCCGGCGATATCGACGGCGCCGCTGAAACTGGCGGCCGCGGCGAAGCGCTCCGGATAGGTCAGCGCAAGGCGCATGGCTCCGTAGCCGCCCATGCTCAGGCCGGCGACGAAGGTATCCTCCGGCCGGCCGCTGATCCGCAGGAACCGGCGCATGATCCGGGGCAGCTCCTCGCTGACATAATCCCAGTAGCGCTCGCCGTGAATTTCGTTGCAGTAAAAGCTGTGATTGACGGCCGGCATGATCACGGCAAGGTTCCGGGCGGCGGCATACCGCTCCACCGAGGTCCTCCGCAGCCAGATCGTGTGGTCGTCGCTGTAGCCGTGGAGAAGATACAGAACCTTCGGCAGGTCGCTGTTATCCGCGGCGTGGATGCCGATGCCCTGATTGGCCTCCGGAAGGATCACAAAAGCCGTAGAGGCAACATTTAAAACGTCCGAGAAAAAATGAATCTGCAGAAATGCCATAAGCGGTCACACTCCTTTATCCGGTATTTGTCCCTGTTTTCGGCGGCGGGGACTGCGCCGCAAAGAGATTGGTGATTGGTGCCGGCTGCTTATGATTATTATAACATTTTAGGCGGGCTTTTCTATAGAATCAGGGCAATCTGCAATCATAAAATATAATAAAATTTTATGCATATAAATAAATGTAACGAAATTGTTAAATGATGATTATCGGATTGACAAAAGCATTATTTCAGGTTAAAAATGGTAGGAAATCAATAGCATCAAAATGCAGTAGCCTGGCTGTCCGGCTGCCGGTGGCGGTGGGTTCCGAAGTTACATGACAAAAGCAGATATCCGTTCTGCGACCCTTTGACCCGCCCGCATGCATACTTAAAGGAGATTGAAAAGGTATGAGTAAGATTACAGGACTGAACACCAGCAAAATCGTCAGGAAGTTCCCGGAATGGGCGAAGGTAGACCGGGTGATCAACGGACTTCCGATCTACAACATGAACATCTTTGACAACATTATGACGTTCAATCAGGACAATCTCGATGGGGACGCGATCAATTACTTTGGCACGCATATCACCTATGG
>CACZBB010000027.1 GCA_902779245.1 uncultured Lachnospiraceae bacterium
AATTATAGTTTGTCGCTGACCTGCGTTTTGCCATCGCCCGCAGGGCGATTTCATTGCAAAACGCCTTCGTTTCTGGTCACCGTGTGACCAGAAACCTTATATATCGATTGTGTTTCTGGCCGCCGCCGGATCGGATATGCCGGCGCGCGGCTTGCTGTGAGACGTTTCATGGAGGGGTACTATGGCGAAGACGCTGGTCTTATACGACGGAAGGTCGAGTTCCGCGGAGCGGGTGGCTGTGACGCTGGGCTGCATCATTGGCAAAGTGCGGATCCGGGAGCTGGGCGATGCTCCGGAGTCGCCGGAGAGCTTTCGCAACGTTCTCTTTGTCTGCAATTTTTACGGGGCGCTGACCGCCAGCCGGACCCGGGATTATGTCGCCGCCCACAGGGAAGCGCTTTCCGCCTGCAGGATCGCCCTGGTCGGCGTCGGCTTTTCCGACGTCGGCTTTGTGAAATATGTCGGCGGTCTTGAGGCGATGCTCCGGCTTTCGGAGCCGCTGACCACCGTCTTCCTCCGCAACGAGAAGATGACGGTGGAGGTCGGCGCGCACCTTTCGAGGATCTTCGGAAAAGCGGCGCGGCCGATCCGGGCGAACGCGCTCCTGGAATCAATCCAGGCCTTTGCGTCCGCGCACCGCGTGATGGCCCTTGCGACGGCCAATGAAGATTACGTCCGCTGCACGCCGGTGGATTATTCCTACGTGGACGGCAAATTCTATATCGTCACCGAGGGCGGGATGAAGTTCCGGTCGATCCTTCGCAACAACCATGTCTCGCTGGCGGTTTTCGAGGGAGAGCGCCAGCCGGACGGCCTGCTGGATGTGCTTCAGGTCGAGGGGACCGTGGAGGTGCTTCCGGGCGATTCCCCCATCGCGCACCGCGAGGCGGCCGCGCGGATCCAGAGGGGCGGTATGGACTCCGGCGAGATCTTCGTTCTCTGCGTTACCCCGCAGCGCTACAGGATCAGCTCCGCGGCCTTCGCGGCGGCGGGCTTCGACGCGGACCAGACGCTTGAGGCGGAGGATCTCGAAGCCTTAAGCCGGACGGAGGACGCTAAGACCCCGGCGCCGGCGGAAGACTCCGAAGATCGGGAGAATGCCCCGGAGCCTGAGAACACAGAGGTCCCGGAATCGGCAGAGGACGGCGCGGCCGCCGGCTTCGTGGAGGGCGTGGGCGACACGGACTTTACCGATTCCCTGGAGCTTGCGGAAGCCTACGCGGACGCGAGCCAGGCGGAAGCCCTGCTCAAGGACAAGGACCCGATGGAGGGCCGGACGGAAGAGGATTTCCCGGAAGGACAGCCCGAGGAGGATCCCGGCACGCTGGCGGACGCGGAAGCGGCCTTCGCGCTGGAAGCCATCAGGGAAGAGGACGGCGGGGAGCCCGAACATGACGAAACGTCCGCGAACGAGGTTCCGGAGGAGGAAGCGGTTCCGGATCTTCAGCTTGCCGCGGGCGTGGACTGGGTGAATTTCTCGGTCGGCGACTTTGACGTGCCGAAGGAGAAGGCGGCCGATGCCGGCAGCGGCGAGAACCCGGCTTCCGAAGATGCCGATGCGTACGCTGACGCCGATGCGGCGGAGGAAGCTGAGGACGACGGGCAGCCGGAGGACGCCGACGAAACGGCGCGGACCGCCGGAGGCGCGAACGGCTTCTATGAAGGGCTTGGCCCCGTGGACGGGCGAGTTTCCGTCGGCACGGTCGGAAGCGATATCGAAGCGGTATTTGCCGAGGACGACGAAGAGGACGGCCCCGGTAAAGAGAAGGAGCCCTTCGCCGATGCCGAAGCGCTGGCCTCCCGGGAACGCTTGCCGGATGAGGAGGAGCTCTTCGACGATGAGGAGGACGGAGAAAAGCCGAAGAAGGAAGGCTTCCTGAAGCGCTTGCTGAGTCGCCGTAAGAAGAAGGAAGCCGCGAAAGAAGAGACGGAGGGGGAGCTTCCGAAAACCATGCTGAGCGCCCAGCGGAAGCTTTCGAGGAAGGATGAGGCCGGGCCGAGCCGTTATGTCTATAATGCGGATGAGGACGATGACTTCTACGACGATTACGACGAATACGACGAGTTCGACAAGAACGACTGAATCGAATAAAAAAACATGGATCGCGGCCGCCGCATTTCTTGCGGCGGCGCTTCTTATTCGGTTCCTTTCGCGCGGCGTACCCGGGTTTTCGGACGCGTTCGGAGCGGCGGCGGGACCGGCGCTGCTTCTTACGCTCGGAAGATTTTCCGGATGGTTTCCGTTTTCTGTCGCGGAGCTCCTGCTCTACGCGGCGCTGCCGGTGCTTTTGGGCACCCTCTTGTGTCGTCTGACCTTCGCCAAAAGGCGCGGCGTCCGGAAACGCGATGCCGCCCTGCGGTGGCTTTCGCGAATTTGCCTCCTTGCGTCGGTTATCTTTCTGCTGATTGAGTGCGGGGAGGATTCCCCGTGCTACCGCACGCCCTTTTCTAAGGCTCACGGGATCGGCGAGGGCTCGTATACGACCACGGAGCTTGCGGATACGGCGGCGCTCATGGTTAAGCGCGTGAACGAAACCGCAGGGCTGGTTGCCCGGGAGGAGAACGGGCGGATGGTGTGCGGCGCGGACGTCGAAGGGCGCTGCCGCGCGGCGATCGGATGCCTCGGGGAGCAGTATGCGCAGCTTTCGGGCTTTTGCCCGAAGCCCAAGCCCGTGCTTTTCTCGGAGATCATGTCCCGCGCGCATTTTACCGGCATCTTCACGGCGGTTACGATGGAGGCCAATTATAACCGCGATATGACCGCGTACAACATTCCCGCTGCCTGCTGCCATGAGCTCGGCCACGCCAAGGGCGTCCTCATGGAAAATGAGGCGAATTTCGTGGGTTATCTTGCCTGCACGCAGGCGGAGGATCCGGACCTTCGCTACAGCGGCGCGATGATGGGCTGGATCTATGTGGGAAATGAGCTCTATAAGCGCGATCTGGAGGCGTGGCGGGAGCTGGCGGTGACGCTTGATCCGCGGGCCAATGCCGATCTTGAGGCCAATACGGCCTTCTGGAAGTCCTATGAATCCGCGGCCTCGCGGACGGCGGAACGGCTGAACGACGCGTATCTTAAAGGCCACGGCCAGGCCGACGGCGTCAAAACCTACGATCAGGTGGTCGATCTGATCGTATCCTATGAGAAAAAGAACGGCCGGACATCCTGAGGCCGCGGGCCGAAGGATCTGAGAAACCGGCGGGAGCCTCTTTCGGGCTCCATCCCCGGCGCGGCCCGCGCGCTGCGCCTGTCAACACCGTAAAGAGGAGAAAAAACATGGGCAGAACGATCGGAATCGATCTTGGAACGACGAACAGCTGCGTGGCGGTCATGGAGGCGGACCGGGCGAGGGTCATCGAGAACCGCGAAGGCGCGCGCACAACGCCGTCGGTGGTTGCATTTGCCAAAGACGGAAAGCTACTGGTGGGCGAGGTCGCAAGGCGGCAGGCCGCCGTCAACGCCGATCGCACCGTCACGAGCGTAAAGCGCCGGATGGGTACGGACTGGAAGATCCGGATTGACGGGAAGGACCGCACGCCGCAGGAGATCTCCGCGCTGATCCTCATGAAGCTGAAAAAGGACGCGGAGGAATATCTCGGCGAGCCGGTCACCGACGCCGTCATCACCGTGCCGGCGTATTTCGGGGACGCGGAACGTCAGGCGACCAAGGATGCCGGGGCGATCGCGGGCCTTAACGTCCGCCGCATCATCAACGAACCGACCGCGGCCGCGATGGCCTTCGGGCTTGACCACGGCAGCGCCCAGACCGTCCTCGTTTTCGACCTCGGCGGGGGAACCTTCGACGTGTCCATCATCCGGATCGGCGACGATGTCATCGAGGTCCTCGCGACGGCCGGCGACAATCATCTCGGCGGCGACGACTGGGATCACCGGCTGGCCGGGCATTTTGCCAGCGAATTTTATAAGCAGACGAAGCTTCGCCTGGAAAAGGATCCGACGGCCTTCCAGCGCGTGCTGGAGGAGGCCGAAAAATGCAAGAAGGCGCTTTCGACGGCGACGAGCTACAACGTCAATCTCCCGTTCCTCGCGATGGGCAAGGACGGCCCGAAGCATCTGGAGCTGACCGTGACGAGGAGCCTCTTCGAGCAGCTCACGGATGATCTTCTCCGGCGGACGGAGAAGCCGGTGCAGAACGCCCTCGCGGACGCGGGAATCTCCGCGTCGGAGCTCGGACATGTCCTTCTCGTCGGCGGCTCGACGCGCATGCCGGCGGTGGCCGAGAACGTGCGGAGGCTTCTCGGGAAGGAGCCCGGCCGGAACGTGAACCCGGACGAGGCGGTCGCCCTCGGCGCGGCCATCCAGGGCGGGAAGCTTTCCTTCGAGGTTTCCGGCTCCTCCAAAGCGGCCGCCATGGTGCTCCTCGACGTGACGCCCCTGTCCCTCTCCATCGAAACGGTCGGCGGGGTCGCCAGCCGCCTCATCCAGCGGAATTCCACGATCCCGACCCGCCACAGCCAGATCTTCACGACGGCCGCGCCCTTCCAGCGCACGGTCGAGATCAAGGTCTATCAGGGGGAGCGGAGATTTGTCCGGGACAACAAGTTCCTCGGAAGCTTCCGCCTGGACGGCATCCGCCGCGCCCCGGCGGGCGTTCCGCAGATCGAGGTCACCTTCGACATCGACGCCAACGGCATCGTCAAGGTCACGGCGCGGGATCTGGGCACCGGCAAATCACAGGACATCACGATTACCGGCAGCACGAATATGACCGAGGAGGAGATCCGCAGGGCCCGGGAGGACGCTGCCCGCTACGAAAATGAAGACGCGCGCAGGCAGGAGCTTCTGGACATCCGGAACGAGGCGGAGGCCTACACCTACAGTCTTCAAAAGAGCCTGGACGGCCTGCCCAAGGGCAGTCTTGACCGCACGGAGGAGAAGAATCTCCGTTCCGAGCTTAAGAATCTGGAGAAGCTCGTTGCCAAAGCCGCTCCCGACCGCATCACCGAGCGCGAGGCCGGGGAAATCAAGCGGGCCTATGAGGATCTTAAAGCGCACGCGGAAAGAGTTATGCATTGAAAATATACAAAATTTCAAAAGTTTTCCTTGCTTTTTCTTTCCGGATGGCGTATACTAAACAAGTCGTTCGGAAAGAACGCAGGCTGCTTTGGCACAGGTGGTAGCGCACCTCATTGGTAGTGAGGAGGTCTCGGGTCCGAGTCCCGAAAGCAGCTTTCAAGGCTCCCCTTCAGGCGAAGGGGAGTTTTTACGTTACGCCGGGATCCGCCGTGCCTGCGGAGAAAGGAGCAGCCGATGCGCCGAAAGATGACATTTGCCGAGAACATCATGCGCTGCCCGAGGTGTTCGGCGCCCATGTACCGCGAGGAGGAGCGCGAGAACTTCGTCTGTCTCTCCTGCGGGAGAACGATCCCGATCATTTCCGTCTACGAGGAGATGTTGGTGCCGGGCCCGCATAAGGCTCCGACGATCAAGGGCAGGGAAATCCATATCGAGGATCTTGTGCGCCAGAAGAGCATCCGCCCCTCTCGCGAGGGCCTGCGGATCGCTTATTCGCTCCGCTCCGGCTCGCTCCTGACGCTTTTTAAGGAGAAGGCCGGCAAGAGTCCGGTCAGCTTCCTCTGCCCGCACTGCCGTTTTCCGGTGTCCGGGCGGCTGGATCAGGGCAAGCCTTTTCGCTGCGGCAACTGCAGGACAAGCTTCGCCCCGGAGGAATCCCTCTTTCAGGACGGCTTTTCCTTCCGGCTTGCCTATGACCGGAAGGAGACTTATCCCGGGCGGGCCCTTCCCTTTAAGATCCCGTCCAGCGAGGCCGTTCACCTGGCCCGCGATATTTTCCGGAGACACCGACTTGAGAACCGGGCGCTGCAGAAGGACGATCTCCTGGACAGCCTTGTGCCCCGCGCCCTCTTCGTTCCCTGTGTCCCCGCCGACCTGCGCGTCATCGCTCACTGCCGGACGCGTGTGACGAGGGGCGAATATTTCCTTGATCTTGTCAACTGGCCACTGCCCGCGTGCCATGGACTGGATATTTTTCTTCTGGATCACATTGCCCGCTGGGATTTCGATGAGGTGATGGAATTTTCCCCGGAAAATGTCCGGAAGGCGAGTCTTCTGCCGAAAAGGGGTGTTTTTGACACCGGCGACCTTATACGCCTGATGCTGCGGGAACGTGTCAATTCCGCCTTCCGAAAGGCTTTTAAGGACATTTCGCTGCGGCACCTCGGAGAATCGTCCTGGGACCTGAGCTTCCCGACCCGGGAAATGCTGGCGCTGCCGGTTTATTATCTGGAGATTCCGCTCCGCCGGGACCGATTGATCCGGATCGCCGTGAACGGGCAGAACGGCTATACCGCGATGGTCATTCGCAGCGGCATACATTTTCAGACGCTTCATTACGATCCCTACAATATCCATCCCTTCGGCGAGGCCACGATGAATTCGATCCCGGTCGCCGTCCGCCGGAACGCGGAGAACGACGTTTACGAGCGGCTGGAAATACCCGCGGAGGACGGGTACGGCCTTATCCCGCGCCTGCTCCGGAAAAAAGCCCTTCACGCGGATATGGCCAGCGAGGCGTGGAAGCATGTGCTGTGACCGCGAAAGGCTTTTGCTGTATGATTGGAGGCGCTTACTTTGAAGAAAATCATTGAGACGAATACCGCCGACGGGACGCTGGCGCTTGGCCGGGAGCTTGGCGCGGCGGCGAAGCCGGGAACGGTTTTTGCCCTGACGGGAGACCTCGGCACGGGAAAGACCGTCTTTACGAAAGGCTTCGCGGAGGGGCTTGGCATCGCGGAGCCGGTCACGAGCCCGACCTTTACGATCCTCCAGACCTACGAGGGGGGGCGCCTTACCTTCTGGCATTTTGACGTCTACCGCATCGGCGACGTGGAGGAGATGGAGGAGATCGGCTACGAGGACGCTTTCTACGGGGACGGCGTGTGCCTCGTTGAGTGGGCGGAGATCGTTGAAGAGCTTCTCCCGGAAGATGCCGTCCGCGTCACCATCGAAAAGGACCCGGAAAAAGGCGTCGACTACCGGAAGATCACGCTTCAATATAAAGACACGGAGGAGAAATGATCATGGCTTTGGATACGCGTAAAAGAATTCTTGCCCTGGATTCCTCCGGCCTGGTGGCTTCCGCGGCGATCCTTGAGGGAGACCGGATCCTCGCGGAGTATACGGTCAATTATAAAAAGACGCACAGCCAGACCCTGCTTCCGATGCTGGACGAGATCTGCCGGATGCTGGAGCTGGACCTTTCCACGGTGGACGCGGTCGCCATCGCGGCCGGCCCGGGCTCGTTCACGGGGCTCCGCATCGGCTCGGCGACGGCCAAAGGCCTCGGGCTTTCGCTCGGCATTCCCCTCGTCGAGGTGCCGACGCTGGAAGCCATGGCCATGAACCTGCCTTATGCGCGGGGACTGATCTGCCCGATCATGGACGCGCGCCGCCAGGAGGTCTACAGCGCGATCTGCAGATTTTCGGGCGACCGGCTGGCGACGGTGCGGGAGCAGAAAGCCCTGCCGGTGCTCTCGCTCCTTGAGGAGCTTGGGACGATGGAGCCGGCGCTGACGGCGGAGGGCATCATCTTTCTCGGAGACGGCGTCGAGCCTTACCGCGCGCTCATCGATGAACACCTCGCCCTTCCCCATTCCTACGCCCCGGCCAATGCCAACCGTCAGAGAGCGGCTTCGGTGGCGGTCCTCGGCCTGCGTCTTTTTGAAGCCGGCAAATGTGTCCCGGCGGCGGATCACGCGCCGGTCTATCTTCGCAAATCCCAGGCCGAGCGGGAGCGGGAAGCGAAGGAGCAGCACCCGGAAACGGTATGAGCAGTAACGAAAGGAAGCCTATGATTATCCGAGAAATGACCTTCGACGATATCTCCGAGGTGGCGGAGCTTGAACGCCGGTACTCCCAGACTCCCTGGGACGCCACAGGGCTGCTTAGCTGGTGGATGCGGGACGATACGCTTTTTCTGGTCGCGGGAGAGGAGAGCACGGAAGGCGCCGACGGGGCCGAAGCGCCGGCTTTGGAGGAAGGCGCTGCCCCCGCCGGACGGCCGGAAGCGGCGGAAGGAACGGGGGCGGACGGCGGGAACGGCGATGAGGCTTTTTGCGAAAGCGACATGGAATATGTGCCTCCCGTTGTCTACGGCTATGTCGGTCTCGTGATGGTTCCGTACGAATCCGACATCACCAACATCACCGTTTCCGGCGACTGCCGGAGGCAGGGGATCGCCACGGCGCTCTTTCAGGAGCTCTTCCGAAGATGTCCGGAAAAGGGCGTTTCGGTGATCCATCTGGAGGTCCGCGAGAGCAACGCGCCCGCCCGGGCTCTCTACGAGAAGCTCGGCTTCGCCGTCGACGGACGTCGGAAGCATTACTACACCGAACCGACCGAAGACGCCATCCTGATGACCAGAAAACTCCGGGATCCTTAAACGGACCGAATCCGAATTGATTACAGAACGAAAAAGGCCGCCGGCAATGCCGGCGGCCTGCGTTTTTTTCAGGGGTGTGCGCTGCTTAAAAGGCAGTGCGCCTTGAAGGACAGGACAGAGGTCCGGCTGCCGCCTCCCTCTGCCCTGTGCTTTTTCGATCTCTGCGGGGTAATCGGCGGCGCCGGGAGCCGACGCACGCCTCATAACCCGAGACTTTTACGCCAGCGATGCCGGCTCCGAGTACCACGCGACGCCAAAGTTCTTCCAGCCCTGATTCTCCAGTTCGCTGACCTTTTCAAGGCTGATGGTATAGAAGAAGGTTACGCGGCTGCCCTCCTTGCAGAGCTCATAGACCGGAACGGAATCCTTGTCGCTTGCGTAGAAGGCGAAGCCTGCTCGGTTCCCGGCTTTCTTTGTCTCAATCGCAAACTCGCGGTTTGTCGTGTAGCGATAGCATTTCAAATGCCTGTCATACAGCCAGTAGACCTTCGTATTCGAGACTCCGGCGGCGCGGAAAGCCTTTTTGCAGCTCCAGCCGGCGTCCTTGAGGAGCTTCGTATTGGCCGTGCTCACGGAAAGCCGATAGATGCCCTTGCGCTCCGCCTGATCGATATACTTCTGCTTCACCGTGATCTTGCAGGAAGCCTTCACGCCATTTTCCGTCGTCGCGGTGACCGTGCAGGTCCCGCCGCGGACGGCGGTCACAAGGCCGCTCTTCGAGACGGTCGCCACCTCCGGATTGCTGCTCTCCCAGGCAACGGTCTTTTCCGCGGCCTTCTTTGGGCTGATCGTGGCCTTCAGCTTCGCCGTAAGGCCGACATAAAGGGATTTGCTCTTAGCGCTCAGCGTGACCTTCTCCGCGTGGGTGCCCGCGACCGACACCGCGCAGGAGGCCGTGAAGCCATTGGCCGTAGACGCGTAAACCACGGTCTTACCCTCGGCAATGCCCTTTACGCGGCCCTTCGCGTCCACCGTGGCGATGTCTGGGTTCTCCGAAGTCCAGGTGACGGTTTTGTCCCTGGCGTTGTCCGGATGGACCCGGGCCGTCAGCAGGGAGGATGTGCCGGCCTTCAGGCTCAGGCTCTCCTTGCTGAGAGAAATACCGTTGGCATCCGCCCAGGCCAGCGAACGCGGATAGAAGTCCTTGCCGCCCTTGCCCGGCAGCCCCGGCTTCAGCTGAAGACGGGCAAGATCGAAGTACAGAGACTGCGGATCCGCCGTGAAGCCCGTGAGGTTGCCTGTAAGATGCAGCTCCGGATGATCCGAAAGGGTCTCATTCCAGATATCCACGACGCCGGTTGCGCAGTTCATCGTAAACAGCGCGTAGTAATTGTTTTCCGGATTCGCCAGATAAGCCTTCAGATTTGCCAGCTCATCCGCCGTGATCTCGATCTGCCAGTAAAAATTCGGGAACTGCGTATCGTTCCTGCGGAACTGGTTATACATCTCGCGGTTGAGGATCAGGCCGCCCACCGTCTCGCCGTTGGCAGGATTCAGGCCCGTGGGATTCAGTTTCGTTTCCCGGATAATCCCATACATCATCTTCACGGCAGTGAGCAGATTATCAAAGGTTTCCACCGGCGCTTCCAGCGTACCGTTATTAAGGAAATATCGGATCTGCTCAACCAGCTCCCGCGTTTCGCTGCTGAAGTAGTACAGCAAGCTGTTATCCAGGGCTTCCATGAAGGTCTCCAGCTTGGTACCGCCAAACGCGTAGCAGGACATCGAGATCGCCTCGCCGGCCTTCAGCGTGACATCCCTCGGTTCCGATTTCGCTCCGGGAGTTGTTGTATCGAAGTAGGATTCGCGGTCCGTAAGGCCCAGCTCATTGTCATAATTGATCGCCGGGTCATGCTTGTAGTTTTCTTTGTGCTCTTCGTAATCCTGAAGAAGGGCGCTGTACTTTTCATTTGGCTTGTTATACTCGTAATAGCTTACCGGGAAGGTAATATCCTCGTAGGTCTGGAAGGTCAGAGCGCCGTGCGGCGTGATCTCTTCCTCCGAGATCCTCCTCGCGTTGATCGTCAGCTTGCCGACGATCTTTCCTCCGTCGGGGCTGCCGACGTACACCTTGGCCGCCGCGTTAACCTTGTCATTGCTCGAGCCCGCGGTCGCCGTAACCGTGACGATCTTTCCTTCCGCCGGGATTTCACCCGCGACGGTCAGCACCCCGTTCTCAACGGTCACAAGAGGATCCGAGGAATTATAGGTAATCGAAGGATCGTAGACCTTGCGGAGCTTGTTTTTAAGCCCCGAATACTGAACCTTTGCCTTGAGCTGACAGGTCGCCCCCTGCTCCTTAAGGCGGATGACGGACGGCAGGCCCGTGATCACCGCGGGCAGGCTTTCCAGCTCAACGTTCACATCCTTCGCGGCGACGTAGGTTTCGCCCGGCTTAACTTTTGTCCCGTTACAGACAACCTTTGCGGTCGCGCGATGATCTGCTTTCGTCGTATCGTTCCTGAAGATCAGTACCGAACCGGCCGGAACCATGAATCCGGAGAAGTGAACGCCCTTTTCGTTCTCCCGCCTGACCTCCTGGCCGGGGTCAACATAGCAGACATCGATATCCTGATCCTCCGGATAGGTCACCGTCACCATGCCTTCGCGGCTCTCGTAAGAAAGGAGAGCGAAGCCCGCGTAAAGGTTTGTGTTGCCCAAAGGTTTGGCAGAAAGGAATGCTCCCCCCGGCTGCCTGATTTCGAGGTCTTTGCCCTTCAACTCAGCGCTGCCATCCGAAAATCCATCCCAGATAAAAGCCCCGGCATCCACGGATCCATCCGCATAGACCAGCCGGGAGTAATCGGCCGCGCTCAGAACATCGCCGACAAAAGCCTGCAAATAATCGCCGTCCCTTACTTTCTCCACCTTCGCGGCGGCATAGCGCAAGGTCAGCGTGGCATATGCCGGCGGCATTGTCACAAAGAACGCTTCTTCATCCGAATCATAGTTTTCCAATGTCAGGATCGACGTGCCGTTTACGCTGAGCTCCGCGAGAACGTGCTCGTTTTCATAAAAATTTGGTGTTACCTTGACAAAGACCTTCGTCCCGGCCGGAATCGCGTCCCCGTCGTTTACCGTAACCTTCGTTTCATCCTGATCGTAGTAGATTTGTTCGGTAAAGCTCGCTTCCGTGCTGCCCGTGTGAACGATCTTCAGGATATTTGATGAGCCTTCCGCTCCGGTCTTTACGATGAATTTCGCCGGCAGGCCGCTGACGCGGAAGCTGAGGCAGCCGTCGGCATATACGCTCGGCAGAACCTTTTCCGTATCATCCACGACATAAGCCGTCGGATCGCCGCAGGCAACTTTCAGCCAAAGCCCGTCCGCAAAGACTGTTCCCGTGGGAATCGTGCCCGTGTTTTCATTGACGGTGAAGGCGAATTCGGTGACCTCGGTCTGCTCTGCGATACGGTTGTAGGAAACCGTCACATCGACCATCTGCTCATCCTTATGATAGGCCGGGATCTTCCCGCCGAAGGCCTGACCGATCAGGCTGCCGATATCGCTCCTTGCGGTATCGATCTGGATGGTATCATCGCCCACATAGGAATAATTCGCCGGTGTGACCGCCTTCGGCGCGCTGACATAAACCCAGCCGGTATCATCCTGAAAGCCCGCGCCCGCCTCCGCGACGCCCGCGGCGTTGTTCAGGCAGTAACCCGGAAGGTTCGCGACGATCGAATCCCGAACGCCCTTCGGCGCGTCGACGAAGGCATAGATGCCCTTGCCCTCGGCGGAGAGCTTGTAGGCGGTATCCTCGCCGTCACGTGTCCCGACGGCCGCGTTCCACGCCCGCAGCGCGACGGTCGCGCAGCTGTTCTTCAGGATGTTAAACCTGCCGAGATTTCCCTGCAGATACATCTGCAGCCTGTCAAGCTGTTCCTTCGTAATATCGAGCTCATACGTGACATTCTCGTACTGATCCCATTCCAGCTTCTGGTTATAGAGCTCACGGTTGAAGCACACGCCGCCTTCCACGACCCCGTCGACGAGGGTGTTGTAGTCAAGACCGATCTCCTTAAAGATCTCCTGGAGCTTCGTCTTCACCTCTTCCGTGTCGACCTTCCTGTCATCCAGGAACTTGAACAGGCTCTCCACGGCGGCCGTCTTGCCGGCGGCACTCAGCTTCGCCCAAGCCGAGCTGTTCCTGATGGTGCCGAGCGCTGCCTGCGGCACCGTAAGGTCGAAGCCGCGGTACATCCCGATGGTCACGATCTGGCCGCGGTTCAGGTTGAAGGACTTTTTATCCGTGAAGGTAAAATACTTGTCCGCATCGTTCCCCGTGTGGTTCGAGCCGTTGGCCAGATTCTCGCGGATGTCCGTGTAGTACTGATCGGAAATCTCGTAGGCCCCGTAGAGATCCGGAACGGCAACGGTCACGTTGTCCTGATAGGATGTGAAGAGAAGGTACACATGCCCGTCATAGAACTGCATCGAATCGTTGTAGCGGGCCAGGAGCTTGAGATTGCCCACGACGCTCGAATCGTCATCAACGAAAGCATCGACATGAACCGTCCAGACGTCCGTGTCCGTCGTGATGGTAACGTCACCGGCTTTCATCGCCCGAAGGTTTCCGTCCGCGTCCACCCAGGCGACCGTTTTGTCGCTGGATTCCGCCTTCGCGCCCGCGGCTGCAAAATTTTTGTAGATGTCGCCGGCCGTCATCGAATGGTGATGATCCTCCGGCTCCCCGGCGAGCTGCTCCGCTCCCTGAGCCTCGCCGGCATCGGCCCACGCCGTTCCCGGCAGCATTGCAGCCGCCAGCACAAAGCAAAGGATCCATGCCAGCAGTCTTGTCTTCAAACTTTTTTTCATTCTTTGCCTCCCTGATCATTTTTTCCGAACCGGTTCCCCCGGCCGCCGTCCGGGCTTTTTGCTTCCCGCCGGACAAAGGCCGCAAGGGCACCATCTTCAAGATCATTGTAACAAATTTCAAGCCGTCTGGCATTAGTTATTTCGTAAAAATGGTATAAAGCGTTTCTGGTCACACGGTGACCAGAAACTATAAAATGGTTCGCCGCGGTTTTTGCGATTTGCGGTTGAGGATTTTGAAAGAAAGTTGTATTATATAAGGATGGAGTTATATAAGCCGGAGGAAAGCTTTCTAAATAAACGGGCATACATAGTTCGCACTCTGTGCCACCATGTATAAAAGTCGATGGCTCCGCTGCTTCGCAGCTCCCGCCATCGCCGCCTGTATTCGCAGGTCGCACCGCGGGACTTTTAGAGTATATTAAGGAGTTCACATGCTGGATGTCAGTTTGCTTGGTACGGGAGGCATGATGCCGCTGCCGAAACGGTGGGTCACCTCCTGTATGTTTCGCTATAACGGGGCGCAGCTCCTCATCGACTGCGGCGAGGGCACGCAGATCGCGCTCCGCGAGAAGGGCTGGTCCTTCAAGCCGGTCGATATCATCGCGCTCACGCATTTTCACGCGGACCATATCGCGGGGCTTCCCGGTTTTCTGCTCACGATGGGCAACGCGGACCGGACGGAGCCGCTGACGGTGATCGGCCCGAAGGGAACGCCGCGCATTCTGCAGGCCGTCCGCACCCTCGCCCCCGAGCTTCCCTTTGACATAAACTGCCTCGAGATCGAAAACGACGAGCAGACATTTTCCTTCGCCGGCATGACCATCACGGCCTTCCGGGTCCGCCACAACATTCCCTGCTACGGCTACAAGGTGGAGATCGCCCGCGCCGGGCGCTTCGACGCGGACCGCGCGAAGGCGGCCGGCATCCCGCTGAAATTCTGGAATCCCCTCCAGAAGGGCCGGACCGTGGAGGCGGAGGGGATGGTTTACACCCCGGAGATGGTCCTCGGCCCGCCGCGAAGGGGGCTCAAGGTGGTCTATACCACCGATACGCGCCCGACGGAGGATATTTCCCGTCACGCAAATGCCGCCGACCTTTTCATCTGCGAGGGTATGTACGGGGAGCCGGATTCGGAGAAAAAAGCGCGGGAGCACCGGCATATGACCATGCAGGAAGCCGCGCGTCTGGCCCGCGCCGCCGATCCGCGGCAAATGTGGCTGACGCATTACAGCCCGTCGATGATGCGGCCGGAGCTCTTCATGGACTCCGTTCGTGCCATTTTCCCGAGAGCCATCGCCGCGAAGGACGGCCAGGAGGCCAACCTGAGATTTGAAGATGAGGAATAAAAGGCTGCAGCCTTTGGAGAAAGAATCATGAGCTCTGATATTTGTATCCTTGCGATCGAGACCTCCTGCGACGAGACGGCCGCGGCGGTCGTCCGAAACGGGCGGGAGGTCCTGTCCAATGTCATTTACACCCAGATCGCGATGCACACGGTGTACGGCGGAGTGGTTCCGGAGCTGGCCTCCCGCAAGCACATCGAGAAGATCAACCCGGTGATCGAAAAGGCGCTTGCGGACGCGGGGAAGTCCCTCGCGGACGTGGACGCGGTGGCGGTCACCTACGGGCCGGGCCTTGTGGGCGCGCTCCTTGTCGGGGTCGCGGAGGCGAAAGCCATCGCCTGGGCCGCGAAAAAGCCGCTCGTCGGCGTAAACCATATCGAAGGGCATGTCGCGGCCAACTATATCGAGCACCCGGACCTTGAACCGCCCTACCTCGGCCTCATCGTCTCGGGCGGGCACACGCACCTCGTGGTCGTCGAGGACTGGGCGAAGTTCCGGATCCTCGGCCGCACCGCCGATGACGCGGCGGGGGAAGCCTTCGACAAGGTGGCCAGGGCCATCGGCCTCGGCTATCCCGGCGGCCCGAAGATCGACAAGGCCGCGAAGGAAGGGAACCCCGACGCGATCCGCTTTCCGAAAGCCCACGTTCACGGCGAGACCTACGGCTTCAGCTTCTCCGGCCTCAAAAGCGCCGTGCTCAATTACCTGCACCACGCGGAGCAGGTTGGCGAGGAGGTAAACCGCGGCGACCTTGCCGCGAGCTTTCAGAAAGCCGTCTGTGACGCGCTGGTGGAGAACGCGATGCAGGCCGCAAGGGATCTTCGCATCCGGAAGATCGCCCTCGCCGGCGGCGTCGCGGCCAATTCCTGTCTTCGGAAAACGCTCGGCGACGCCTGCGAAAAGACCGGCTGCGAGCTCTTCGTTCCCTCGCCGGTGTACTGCACCGACAACGCCGCCATGATCGGCGCCGCGGCCTACTATGAATACACAGCCGGCATCCGAAGCGGCTGGGATCTCAACGCCGTCCCAAACCTGAAGCTCGGGGAACGGTAAGACCCGCGAAAGAGTTCCGGATGTCCTGGACGAAACGTATCCTTACAAAGCGGCGGGCAGAAAACCGCATCTGCCCGTCCGCGGTTTACATAAAAAAATTGAAGAAGCCTGGATTTTTGGAGAGGCATAGAAGATAACCATATGGCGAAATTTGACGAAACGAATTATGGAGAGTATCTGAAAAAAAGAAAGCTTTGGAAAAAGAAAAAAGCCGGTGTCTCCGAGCCCGGGGAGCGGTTCGAACGGGCCAATCAAAAAGGAGACGACACTCCCAAAGACGGGAGCCGGTGGGAACGCCTGCGGCAAAAAGCCGCCGGTATCTTTAAAAAGAAGGACCGTCCGGAAGGCCCGCGGCCGAAGGACGACCGCACAGAGGAGAACCGTCCGGACGGCCTGCGCCAGAAGGCTGCCGACATTTTCAGAGAATGGAAAGGGCTTTTGCTCTTCCCGCTGTTTTTGCTGTACGATGAGATCGTCCTTCGGCTGCTTTCCGGCCAGGGCTGGTTTTCCCACGCGGGCTACGTCTTTGGCTTCGCGTTTTTTATGGCGCTGCTCCTTGCGGGGCTCACGCTGTGGATTCCGAGACGTCCGCGCCGCGTGACCGTCATGGTTATCCTCACCGTCATCGGCGTTTACTTCGCGATTGAGTGCGTGATCCACAACGTTTTCGTGAACTACCTTGCCCCGACCAACCTCTTTTCGGAGGGCGGCAATGTCGCCGACAAGTACCACGATCAATTTGTCCGGAGCATCCTGTTCGGCATCCCGAAGGGCCTGCTCTTCATCGTTCCGCCGATCATTTACTACAACCTCGCGCGGAAGCGGGCGCGGAGGGAGCCGTACCCGAAGTGGCTCGCGGCTCTTTTGGCGGCCCTCGGCATCGGCGGCACCTTCCTCATGGCCGGCGCCGCGATCTCGGGTCCGCAGGGCGCGACCTACACGGCGCAGTTTAACTTTACGCGGGCGACGGATACCTTCGGACTCGTCACGTCGACGCGCCTGAGCCTCCGCAACAGCGTCTTCGGGAATCCCTGGAGCAGCTTCCACACGGAGGAGGATCCCGCCGGGCCCACCGAGGCGTCGACCCCGACGCCAAAGCCGCCGAAGTCCTCCGGGACGCCGTCCCCGGCGCCCACGCCCTTCCCGGTTCCCGAGGGACGCAACGAGATGGACATTGATTTCGACAAGGTCTGGGGAGGCGAGGCGGTTCAGAATCTCACGCAATATATCAAAAAGCGGAAGCCGACCTCGAAAAATGCGTACACGGGCCTTTTTGAGGGCAAGAATCTGATCATGATCGCCGCGGAATCCTACACGGGCTGCTTTATTTCCCCGGAGCTGACGCCGACGCTCTGGCGGCTGACCCACAACGGCTTTTATTTCAGCGACTACTACCAGGTGGAGTGGGGCGGCAGCACCACCACCGGCGAGACCTCCATCCTCGTGGGGATCGCGCCCCAGTGGGGCGACCAGGCCATGATCTACACGGCCGGGAACAACAACTATTTCACGATGGGCAACCAGCTCCAGCGGCTCGGCTACAGCAGCATCGCGTTCCACAACGGCTCCAGCAACTACTACCAGCGCCAGAACACGCATTTGAATCTGGGCTATAACCAGTGGGTAGCCAACGATACCGGCATTGCCGATCTCTGCGGCAAGGGCTGGGTGCAGGATCGGCAAATGTTCGAGAACACGATCCCGCTGTACATCGATCACTCGCCATTTTCCGTCTATTACATGACCATCAGCGGTCACGCGCCCTACAACACCACGGAGAATTTCAACGTGCAGAACCATTATGAGCGCGTAAATGCCATCGTCGGAGACAAATACAAGGAGATCACGAAGTATTATCTTTGTTATCAAATGGAGCTGGAGGACGCGCTGACGCTCCTGGTTGAAAAATTAGAGGAAGCCGGGATCGCGGATGACACGGTGATCATGTTGGTGGGCGATCATTACCCCTACGGTCTGTGCACCGGCGAGGCCTGGGGCAATGACCAGAACTATCTCCTTGACCTTTTGAAGACGGAGATGACCCCGGACTGGAACCGGGACAAGAACAATCTGATCATCTGGTCCGGGTGCCTGGAGCATGACAGGAAGGATTACGCCTGCGAGATCTCCACGCCGACCTTTAACCTCGATATCCTGCCGACGCTCTCGAACCTCTTCGGGCTGGAGTACGATTCCAGGCTCCTGCCGGGGCGGGACGTCTTCTCGGAGGCGAAGCCGCTGGTCTACTGGGGCTGCCGGGACTGGATCACGGAGAAGGGCCGGTACCTCGCGATTAACGATACGTATTATCCAAATGAAGGCGAAAAATGGGATGAGCAGTATTTCCGGGGGATCTGCAGCCAGGTCGAAAACCGTCTGCTCCTCTCCCGCGTGGTGGTCGAGACCAATTATTACCAGCTTCTTTTCGGTCCGGACACCGTGACGCTCGCCGGAGACATCCTCTATCCGGAGGGCGGCCAGACCGCAAAGCCCTACGCCTGGGGATAGGAAAGTTCTCTGCGGCGTGCCGGGCTGTGAGCCGCGGTCAGAGCTGACGGAAAGCTGCTGTTTGCATCGGGAACAGCAGCTTTCCGTCATTTTTGGTATTCTGCAAGTGCTGAAAACCCGTTCGCCTTCAAAGCCGAAAACCGGATCAGGCTGAAGAAGAAAAGACCGCGACGCGGGAAAGACATTTTTGGGAAAAATCATGAATCTTCTTCCAATATTTGAATTCCCATATCTTTACCTCGTGTTTTCCATTGTTTCTATTTCATCACTTTTTCCAACAAAGATTTATAGCTGTCTACAACATCATAGACTACGTTGCCGCTAGAAATGGCTTTGAAATGTTCTCTCGCGCAGTGAATCTTTGACTCCTCAATCAGCCGGAG
>CACZBB010000028.1 GCA_902779245.1 uncultured Lachnospiraceae bacterium
TCAGCGACAAACTATAATTTTATGGTTCATACACAGGCTGATTTATGTCACTGACCCGTGCCAAACAGCGAGTGTTTGGCACGGGAGTGACTTGTAACTCCCTTCTCAGATCTCCGGGATATAGGTCACGATCTCCGTAAGCAGCCGCCGATTGATTTCCCGGACGCGCTTGCACAGCTCAGCCTCGGCCTCCAGAAACACGTTGACCTCCGGGATCTTCTGCAGCTCCTCGTACTGGCGCTGCAGCTTGTCCGCCCGCTCCAGAAAAGCGCCGTCCCCGGGATTGTTATAGATCGCGAAAATATCCCGGCGAAGACGGTCCAGTCTCTCCAGCACCCCCGGCCGGTCCTGAAGCCGCCGAAGGCTCCCGCTGTAGCGAAGATACACCTCGCTTTCCTTAATGCTTTCCATAAGATCCTCGGTACGCTGCGCAATTCGATCCATACACGCCCCTTGTCCTTATACCTTGCGGCTTTTATATCTGCCCCGCCTTCCCTGCGCAGGGGCAAAAACGCCTTCGAAACCGGCCGCTTCCGGTCCGCTGCCTTGCTTACAGGTACGCCTCCATGATGATCGGAAGGATCATCGGCCTGCGCATCGTCCGTTTCCAGACAAATGCGCTCAAAGCGTCCTTGATTTCTCCTTTGATCCGGCTCCAGTCGCTGATATGACGGTCCAGACACCAGTCCACCGCGTCCTCCACGGTCCGCTGTGCCTCAGCCATCAGCTCCTCCGCCTCGCGCACGTAGACAAATCCCCGCGAGACAATGTCCGGTCCGGAGAGCAGACGGTTCGAGCGGGCTTCCAGCGTCAGCACGACCACGATCACGCCATCGGCGGCCAGCCGCTGCCGGTCGCGGATCACGATATTTCCGACATCGCCGACGCCGAGGCCATCAACCAGGATCTGCCCGGTCTGCACCTTCCCGATGATTCCGGCTCGTTCCTCGGAGAGCTCCAGCACGTCGCCCGAATGCAGGATCAGGATATTTTCCTTCGGAACGCCCATACCGGCCGCAAGCGAAGCCTGCGCCCGCAGATGCCGCATCTCCCCGTGCACGGGGATCGCGTATTTCGGCTGCACGAGCGCGTAGATCAGCTTGATATCTTCCTGACAGGCGTGTCCCGAGACATGCGCGTCCTCAAAAAGCACCTTCGCGCCGATCTCCGAAAGCTCGTTGATCACATTGGAGACCGCTTTTTCATTTCCGGGAATCGGATGGGAGGAAAACAGGATCACATCCCCCGGCATGATCTTGATCCGTTTATGCAGGTTCGCGGCCATCCGCGAGAGCGCGGCCATGGATTCCCCCTGGCTCCCCGTGGTCACCAGCACCGTCCGCTCCGGCGCGTAATTCTGGATCTCGTCGACGGAGATCAGCGTCCGCGAGGGATCCGTCACATATCCCAGCTCCACAGCCGTTCCGATGACGTTGATCATGGACCGGCCTTCGAGACAGACCTTCCGCCCGTGTTTCGCCGCCGAATTAATGATCTGCTGCACCCGGTCAACATTTGACGCAAAGGTTGCGATGATCAGGCGCGCCCCGGTATTTTCGGCAAAAATCCGGTTCAGGATCGCCCCGACGCTGCTCTCGGACATCGTGTGCCCCGGGCGCTCCGCGTTCGTGCTGTCGCACATAAGCGCCAGAACGCCTTTCCGTCCGAGCTCGGCAAATCTCTGCAGATCGATGGCGTCTCCGTAGACCGGGGTATAATCCACCTTAAAATCGCCGGTATGGATGATCGTTCCGGCCGGCGAGTAAATGGCGAGCGCGGCCGCGTCCTGGATCGAGTGGTTCGTCCGGATGTATTCCACCCGGAAATCCCCCAGGGTAACCGTCTGCCCGTAGCCTACGACCTTCCGCTTGACATGCGGAAGCATTTCCCGCTCCTCCAGCTTTTTCTCGATCAGCGCCATGGTCAGGCGCGTCGCGTAGATCGGCACATTGATCTTTCGGAACACATAGGGGATCGCCCCGATGTGATCCTCGTGGCCGTGCGTGATCACGAAGCCCTTCACTTTGCTGTAATTCTCTTCCAGATACGCGATATCCGGCAGCACGATGTCGATGCCGAGCATGTCGTCCTCCGGGAAGGACATGCCGCAGTCGATGACGATGATGCTGTCGCCGTACTCGATCGCGGTAATATTCATACCGATCTGTTCGAGCCCTCCGAGCGGGATCACCTTCACCTTTTCCTCTTTCCCTGTTTTTTTATACCTTACGGAATCCGTCCGGCTGCCGTACGCGGAATCAGATTCACGGCTCCGAACGTTATCCGGCTCCATACTGTTTTCCCTTTGCTTCAAATTCTCCTCCTTTCGTTCCGGTTTTTTCGTTTTGCCGGTTTCACTCTTCCCGGCCTTTCTTAACCCTCTATGTCCGTGTCCTCAAGCAGCTCTCCGAAAATCGGCAATACGGCAGCCAGCTCCGTATCATCTTCCACGATCACATACGAAGCCTCCGCATCCGAATCCGAAGACATATCTTTTAATATGAGAGCCGACGCGTCGCCCTCCGGCGCATCCGTCACCAGAAGGTAGTTTTTCCCGTTCACCCGCGTCTCTTCCTCAATATAAAATACAACATCCTTTCCGTTCTCATCCGTAAAATGAATCGCTTCCTGTTTCATGATCAGCGTTCCTTCTTAATTAATACTCTAAAAACGCAGCCGGACGGCACTTATGACCGGCTGCTCAGATAATCTTCGAGAATAAGGGCCGCCGCGACCTTATCGACATACGTTTTATAATCCTCCGGACGCACGCCGCCGGCGGCCAGGATCTCTTCCGCCTCCGCGGTCGTCAGGCGCTCGTCCGCATAATGCACCGGAAGGCCGAAGCGCTTTTCCAGCGCCTCGCCGAATTCCCTCGTCTTTCGGACGCGCTCGCCCTCCGACCCGTTCATATTCAGCGGAAGCCCCACGACAAGATCCGTCACCGAAAGCTCCGCGATCAGCTCCCCGATCCGCCGAAGCGTCTTTCGCAGATGGTTTTCTTCCTTTCGCCAGATCGTCTCCAGCGGCTGTACCGTGATGCCGAGAGCATCCGTCGCGGCAGCGCCGACCGTCCTGGCGCCATAATCAAGTCCCAGCCACCGCCGCTCCTTTTTCGATCCTTTTTCCGGCGTCTTTTCCACGGTATCCTCCGGCTTCACGCCTTCGACTCCTCATCTTTCCGAAGTGTCTCGATATAGGAAGCCAGAAGCTCCTCCACGATCTCATCACGTTCGACCTTCCCGATCACGCTCCTCGCACCGCCATGACTGGTGATGTACGTGGGATCTCCGGACATAATATAGCCGGCGATCTGCCGGACCGGATCGTAGCCCTTCTCCTCCAGCGCGCGATAAACCGTCTCCAGAATTTCCCGTACATTAGGCTGCTGACCTGGCCGAACCACAAAAAATTTCGTATTCCCAAGTTCTGCCATCGTTTACCTCTCCAAAATGCCCGGCGGGTACACGCCCCGACCGTGCCTGCTTATCTCTATTGTACACGCAAACCGCCCCGGAATCAACCAGTGTACAGAATTTTTTGTTATCGTTCACGCCGAGCCGGACACTTGCTGTCCGGCTGCGGGCCAGTGACAAAAATCAGCCCCGTATAGACCACGGATTTCTGTTCTGTCGCTAACCTGCGTTTCACAGAAAACAGTCCACCGGACTGTTTTCTGTACACTGAGGCGTGCCATCGTCCGAAGGACGATTTTATTGCAAAACGCCTTTGTTACTGTGAACGGAGTGAACAGTAACTTTTTTGTTTACAAGTCACTCCCGAGCCGGACACTTGCCCTGAAGGACTAGCTGCGCGTCGCTGTCCGGCTGCGGGCCAGTGACGATCCTCCGCGCCAGCAGCTCCCCGCCCTGTTCCTCCTCAGGCACAAAGCGCACGATCTCTCCGGGCTTCCCCTCCGCGCAGCGAAGCCGCGCCGGCACATACTCGCGGGTATAGCCGGTGAATACCTCTCCCCGAAGCTCCTCCAGCAGCACCTCGCACGTTTTTCCGAGGAAATGCCGGGCGAAGGCCGTCCGTCCGGCCTCGTCGATCTCCGCGAGCTTTTTGGCCCGTTCGGCCTTCACGGCCTCCGGCACCTGCCCGTCCATCCTCGCCGCCGCCGTGCCCCGGCGAACCGAGTATTTGAAAATATGCATCCTCGCAAAATGAATGTCCCGGACGAACGACAAGGTCTTTTGAAATTCCGCCTCCGTCTCTCCCGGAAATCCGGCGATGACATCCGTCGTGATCGAAGCATCCGAAAAATACCGCCGCAGACGCGCACAGACCCGGGCGTAATCCTCCGTTGTGTACTTCCGCCGCATCCGCCGAAGCGTCTCGTCACATCCGCTCTGAAGTGAAAGATGAAAGGACGGGCAGAATTCCGGGATTTCCGACAGCGCCTCCGCGAACTCCTCCGTCACGATCCCCGGCTCAAGGCTCCCCATCCGGATCCTGCGGATTCCGGGCACCCCGGCAACGGCGCGCAAAACCTCCAGCAGGCGGTGGTTCGTCTCGGCCTCCCGGGCAAAGGGCGTCTGCCGGTTTTCGCCCGGATATTCAAAATCCAGACCATAGGAGCTTACGTGAATTCCCGTAATCACGATCTCACGATAGCCCAGCCCGGCCAGAGCCCCGGCCTCCCGGACGATCTCCTCCGGCTTCCGGCTGCGGACGCGCCCGCGGACGTAAGGGATCATGCAGTACGAACAGAACTGGTTGCAGCCGTCCTGAATCTTGATAAATGCCCTCGTGTGCTCTCCTTCGGCGTAAAAGGGCATTTCCTCATATTCCTGAACCGCATTGATCCGCACGGTATTCTGGACAAATGCGTGATGGCCTTCCTCCCAGTTTTTCGTTTCCCGGAAATACGCTTCCAGGATCTCCGGCAGCCGGCCCTTGTCGGCATTGCCGACGACGACGTCCACCGCCGGATCCGCAAGGAGCGCCTCCCCGGCATCCTCCACATAACAGCCGACGGCGGCAACCACCGCCCGCGGATTCATTTCCTTCGCCTTGTGGAGCATCTGCCGGCTCTTCCGGTCGGCGATGTTGGTCACGGTACAGGTATTGATCACGTAGATATCCGCGCCCGGGGCAAAGGGCACGATCTCATAGCCGGCGTCCTTCATGCACGTCTCCATGACGCCGGTCTCATAGATATTCACCCGGCACCCCAGGCTGTGAAACGCCGCTTTTCTCCCGGCAGCCCCTGGTTTTTCGCTCATTTTTTATCTCCTCTTGACGTAAGAGTGTTTTCAGGATAAGATAGAATAAAGTAAAGGCAAAACAATTTGTCGCTGCCGGATCGTTTTGAACACACACGTTGGGTCTCCGGACAGTTGCAGATTTTTTCATTTACTTTCATGCAAGGAACCGATTCCCAACACGCAAGCAGGAGGTGCTGCCACATGAAAAGAATCAACGTCTCCCTGAATTCCATTGAAAAAGTCAAAACCTTCGTCAACGACATCAATCGTTTCGACTGCGACTTCGATCTCGTTTCCGGCCGTTATGTCATCGACGCTAAATCCATCATGGGTATCTTCAGTCTGGATCTCTCAAAGCCCATCGAGCTGATCATCCATGCGGACGGCGACGAGCTTGATCAGGCGCTCAATGCCCTTGCGGGCTACATGGCCTGACAGCGTTCGTTCACGCCGTAAAACCGTGCCCGTCTGCAGACTTTGCAAAAAGAACGTACCATCACCGGTACGTTCTTTTTTTCGTTCCTGATTCATGATTCGGAGACCGAAAAGCTTTTCCGGCCGCTTATTCTCTCCGAAGCGCCTCAATCGGATCCAGATTGGCCGCCTTCAAAGAGGGCAGAAGCCCGAAAATAATGCCGATGACCATGGAAAAGCACACCGCCAGAAGGATCGCCGGAATGGAGATCGCCACAGGCGTCCCGGTCATGGCCGAGAGGATATGCGCGAAGATCAGTCCGCTCACGACGCCGAAAATCCCGCCGAGACTCGTCAGCACGGCGGACTCGGTCAGAAACTGACCCAGGATCTGTCCGCGCTTCGCGCCGATGGCCTTCTTGAGGCCGATCTCCGAGGTTCTCTCCGTCACCGACACCAGCATAATGTTCATGACGCCGATGCCGCCAACGAGAAGGGCAATGCCCGCCACGCACAGAAGCAGGATGTTCATCGAATCGTTCAGCGCCGCCTTGTTCCGGGCCTTCGTCAGCACATCGTCCACCTGATAATCGGCGCTCTCCTGAACGCTGCCGCTGCCGGCATTTGCCGTGACGATTTGGCCGGTTCGGAGAAGCTCCAGCGCTTCGTTTCCGACTCTGCTCATATTGTCCGTCTTATCCGCGCGGACCACGCACTGCTCGATCTCGTCGAATTTGTAGAGGATCGGCCAGCAGGCATCCGGAATCAGCGCCACGCCCGCTTCATTGGTCTCGCTCATCAGGTATTCGGACATATTTTCATAGGTAGGAACAAAATTGTCTTCCTTCCGGTAAAGTCCGATGACCGTAAAGACCTCGTCGCCGATCTCCACGTTCTTTCCGACCGCTTCCCCGCCGGGGAACAGCATCTTCGCGGCGGTCGCGTCCAGCATCATCACCTTCCGAAAGCCCGTATAATCCTCCCCGATAAATTCCCGCCCCGCGCTTACGCGGCAGCCGATGGTGTGAAGATAGTGATCATCCACACCATAAATCGTCGCAAAGGAAAGGCTCGTGCCTTCATTGGTATAGATCGTGCTGTTGTAGTCGCTGCGGCGGACCAGAAAGAAGGAAGCGTCCTCCACATGTTCCAGGGCACGGATTTTCGTGCGGGTCTCCTCGGTCACCGGGCGGTAGTTTGTGATCCTTGTGTAGGTCTGATCCACCTCGTAATCGCCCTGCTTCAGTGATATCGTCACCGCGTTGTTGCCTGCCCCGATCATGCTCTCAAGCAGCGCCCGCTGGCTGCCGGTGATCGTGGAAACAATGGCGATGATGGAAGCGATGCCGATGATCACGCCGAGCATGGTCAGGAACGAGCGCAGCTTGTGGGACCAGATGCCCCGAAAAGCCAGCCGGATATTCTCAAACACGGTTCTACCTCCTTCCTGCTATCACGAGTACAGCTCCTGCGCGGTTCCCTCGACGATGGGAGCGCCCTCTTTGGTATCCCGCCCGTAGGCAAAGGCGATCCAGTCGCTGTCGATAAGGCCGCTGAGTATTTCATAGCTGTAGGGGTCCGTCGTTTTCACCGTGACATACCTCTTGGCCAGCTTATCGCCTTCGCCGCGGGCAAATACATAGCTTCCGCCGTCGTCCTCGCGGACAAAACCCTTCATGAGCGTCATCGTATCCATCTCGTCCCCGGGATTCTCACGGCTGAACGAAACGGTAACATAGTCGCCGCTCTGGAAGCCCGCTTCCGGGTCGCTGACCTCAACGGTCACCGGATAGTAATTGACAAGCGGACGGTCCGTGCCGCCCCAGAAATATTCGTCCTGCGGGGCCGCGAACAGGGAGATCTCCCGGACCCTTCCCTCAAAACCATCCACATAGACCGTCGTGCCCTCGGAGACCTCGTCCAGCATGTCCTCCGGGATCTTTGTCTGAATATATAGGCCGCTGGACGGAACCAGCGTGAGCACCGTGCCCGATTCCCCGGACTCATCCAGTGTGCGGATCACGCCGCTGAATTTTGCCCGGACAACACCCTCGTCCACGGCTCTCTGCGCGCGCTCGACGCGGATCTTCGTCTCCTTCAGGTCGAGCTGCAGGGCCTTCAGGTTTTCCTCTTCCGCGTCTCGGGCTTCCTTGAGCTCGGAAACCGTATACTCAGCGTCACTCCGGATCAGTCCGGAGTAGCCCGCGACCTCATAGTCTCCCACCTCAAAGTCCATAGCCTCCAGAAGCGCTCCGCCGGTCATATCCGCCGTGTTCAGCTTCAGCACGCGTCCGGTGATGATCGCCGTGCCGAGCTGCTGAATGGATGCGGATGCCTGAGATTTTTCCTCGCGGCTCTCATCCTCCTCTTCCTCGGGAACGGTCGGTTCCGGGATCGGCGTGTCCGTCGGCGTCGGTACCGGCGTATTCGTCGGCTCCGGGGTCGGGGTCGGCGTCGGACGCGGCGTGCTCGTCGGGCGCGGGGTCGGCGTCGGCCGCGGCGTACTCGTCGGACGCGGCGTGCTCGTCGGACGCGGCGTCGGCGTCACCTTCGGCGTGCTCGTCGGACGCGGAGCCCTGGTCACCTTCGGCGTACTCGTCGGACGCGGCGTCGGCGTCGGCTTGCCCGTGACCGGAGCCGTCGTAACGCTCGGCGTCGGTGAAGACGGCACGGGCGTGGCCGGCGCGGCCGTCACCGTCGGCGCGGGAGGTATCGGCGTATTGGTCGGCGGCGCCGCAAACGGCGTCGGCGAGAGTGTCGGAGCCGTCACGGCGATACGCGGCATCGTATCATAGACGACTCTCGCTTCCCAGCCGAGAAGATGATGGGAAATGTATTTTGCATCGAGAAGCCATGTCATCAGGGCCTCGCCTGACGCGCGGTTGCCGGTCCGGATCTCCAGCAGGAAATACAGGGAAGAGCCCGCGGCGTAATCCCGCAACTTCTCCATGAAGCCGGAGGTTATGACGGTTCCGTTGGTCACAAGATAACGGTAGGGGCGCTGGATCGTTCCCAGCCGCTCTCCCGCGTAATCATAGCCGTCGCTGTCCTCATTGTACGCGTCGGTAAATGCGTCCAGCCTTGCGCTGGCAAAGATTGCGTCCAGATACGGACCGCGCCCGTCGTCCGGATTTTCCGCGGCTCCCGTCGGCGCGGGCGTCGGCGTATTATACGGCGGGTAGGTCGGATAGACCGGCGCCTGCGTCGGATAATACGGCGCGCTCGTCGGCCGGAAATAATACGGGGTCGGCGTATTTGTCGGGAAAAGAGGCCGATCCGGATCGGGACGCTCCGGCTCGATCGGATGCTCCGGGTCGTCCGGCTCGCTGAAGGGCTCATCCGGCATCGGCGTAATCTTCGAGAGCGTCTCAAGGTTCATATTCGCCACCTTGATGCGCAGCTCGATTTCCTCCTGGTTCAGCTTTTCTTCCTCCAGACCGGCCGCCGCCTCGGTGGGGTCGTAGGTCATGAGGATCTGCCCCTTCTCGACCTCCTCCCCCTCGGACACGTTGATCTCTTTTACGATATCCGTATCATCGAGGTAGACCTCCTGGATCACATCGCCGTTGACCGTGCCCTCGTAGGACTGCTCGGAGCCATAGCCGCCGAAGCCGCGGACATCTCCGACCCGGTAGACGGGTACGCGCGTTGCGGTTGCCTCAATAATGGCTCTTCCGCCGAAAACGAGGCCGACCGCGAGCGCTGCCACGACGAGCAGAATGATCACTGTCCTTTTCGCTTTCTTTTTCATGCGTTACACCTCCTCGGAGGCAAGATGCAGGACCTCGATCTTAGCCTCCTCCGAAACCTTCGTTCCTTCCGCGGCACATGTCTCCTGCGGCCGGATATCGGCATCGGTAAGCTTCGTCACGGTTCCCTCCGGCAGCTCCCCGTACGCCGCGGCGGCATAGGCCTCGCCCGCCCTGATATCCGCGTCCGTGAGCTTCGTCACGGCTTCCGCCGGCAGCTCCACGTCAGAGACCTTCTCTTCCCCGGGAGCTGTATGCGGCAAAGCGCCTTCGCCGTCCGTTCGCGGCTCCTCCGGTCCCGTTGCGCCTAAGGCCGCGGTATCCGAGCCGGCTTCCGTAACATCTTCCCCGGGAAGGTCCGCTTCCGCGGGAGCCGAAGCGCTTTCCGGTTCCTCCACATCCCCGAAAAGACCCTCCGACAGCTCATCCTCCGTCTCCTCGTCCACATCGTCGAAGAAACCGTCCTCCATAACCGTCTGAAGGCCGCCGGGCTTTGCGGGCGCCGCGCCCTGCCCGGAAGCTCCGTCCGAAGCCTCGCGCTCCGGGCGGACCGGCGTATGGCCCTCCGCATCCGTCAGCACGCCGTCGCGGATCTCCACGATCCGGTCCGCGTACGCGGCGATCTCGCGGTCATGCGTGATCATCAGGACGCTCATGCCCTCTTCGTTAAGGCTACGGAAAAGCTCCATCACCTGACGGCCGGATTTGGAATCCAGGGCGCCGGTGGGCTCGTCCGCCAGCAGGATCTTCGGATGGTTCACGACCGCTCGGGCGATGGCGACTCTCTGCTTCTGGCCGCCCGAAAGCTGCGACGGCTTAAAATCCACGCGGTCGCTGAGGCCGACGCGCTCCAGCGCCTTCAGCGCGATCTCCCGGCGGTTTTTCCGCGGGACCTTCGCGTAGGTCAGCGGAAGCTCCACATTCTCCAGCGCCGACTCCCCCGGAAGCAGCTGAAAGGTCTGAAAAACGAAGCCGACCTTCCGGAGACGGAGCTGAGCCAGCTCCTTCTCGGAAAGACTGCTCACCGGCTCCCCGTCCAGGTACAGTTCCCCGTCCGTCAGCCGGTCGAGACAGCCGATGATGTTCATCAGCGTTGACTTTCCGGAGCCCGAAGGTCCCATAATCGCCACATATTCGCCCTCTTCCATCGTAAAATTGACATCGTACAGTACCGGGACTTCAAGCTTCCCGGTCTGGTACGTCTTGTCAATATGTCTGCATTCCAAAATATACGCCATACATCAACCCCCGCTGCCGGTTCCCCCGAAGCAAACACAAAAGCTTCCCGGCACAAAAAGAGCTTCTCAGATTTCGTCTCCCCCGGCAAGCGCGAGAGCCATGTCCTCGCCTTCCGGGTCTCCGTAGCCGAAGCCGTCATTTCCGGTTTGATTGTCCGGCTCGCCATAGCCAAAGCCGTCATTCCCGGTTCCATTTGCCGGCTCGCCATAGCCTAAGCCGTCATTCCCGGTTCCATTTGCCGGCTCGCCATCGCCGAAGCCGATGCCGCTCTCATCCGGGTATTCGCCGTAGCCGAAGCCGCCGCCGGAGGCCGTGCCGGGATTTTCCGGGATGCCCGACGGCTCGCCGTACTGGTTCAGCAGCGCGGTAATATCGCCCGTGGTCGGAAGTCCTTCCTTCACGTTGCCGATCGGTAGCGCGATCCGGTCTGTCAGCACAAGGCCCGACGTGATCTGGCTCTGCAGCAGCGTATCGTCCCGCTCCCCGATCGTGAGCGCCTTTTTCACCAGCCGTCCTTTCCCGTCATCCGCGTAGACATACGGCGCGTCGGTATCGATATCAACAATATACGAGTTCGAGATCCATACGCCCTCGCGCTCGACCGGATCGTTCTGCCCGCGGTCCACCTCGACATAGACATGCTGGCCCAGCATAAGGCCATCGCAGTCCTCCAGCGTCACATAGAAGGGGTACGAGGTGCTGCTTTCCATGCTGCCGCCCTCGCTCATATCCGGGCGCTCGCGGTCGATCAGCTCAATGGAGCCGTGCCAGGTCGTTCCGTCCACGCGGCTGGTGACGATCACCGGCGCGCTTTCCATAAGGTCGTTGATATTCATCTCGTTGACCTCCGCCTTAATGCGGAAATCCCCGACCTTTACCACGGTAATAAACGAATTGCTGCGGCTGTCGACCTCATAATCGGGATTGCCGTTGTTGATCGACGTCACCACACCGTCCAGCATGCTGGCGACCTCCGGCGAGCCCGTGTAGGTCTCAAGGCCTTCGATCTCCTTCCGCTTGGCCGTGATCTGCATTTCCGCCTTCTTGATCTCCAGCTTCTCGTTCTCCAGCTCGATCTGCAGCGGAGGCTTGTCGGTCTGGCTGGCCCTTGCGATCGCCTTTTCCAGCGTATCAATATTCTTTTTGCTCTTCTCAAGCTCCGCTTCCATGCGCTCCAGCTCGATCCTGGCTTCCTCAATGGTGCTCTCCTCCTCTGTCGTGTCGTAGGAGAAAAGCTTCTGGCCGCGCTGGACCACATCGCCGACACGGACGTAGACATCCTTCACCTTGCCGCCCTCGCGCAGGGTATAGCTCCAGGATTCCGGAGATTCCACGGTGCCGGCATAGCGGTTGATCTGTCCCCAAAGCCCCTTCCCGGAGATCTCCGAGACCGCCTGCACATAGACCGCCTGATCGTTGGATTTCTCAGCATTTCCCATCTGGATAAGCTTAACGATGCCAAAGATGGCGCCGCCAAGAACCGCCGCGGCGATCGCCGCGATCAGAACCTTCTTCCGAACGCTCATTTGTCAAACCTCCTTATGGCAAATTCCATTTCTCCCTTATATCCGTGTCGTTTTTTTCTGTTTTTGACAAATGAAATTTACCTTTTTTTCCCGGTCTTCACCGGCTTTTTCTTATTTTGCGATAATCAGCTCCGCCGTGTCGATCGCCGTCTGAACGAGATCCGCGATCTTCTCCTTAAGCTTTGCCTCCGAGCGCACGATCGCCTCGGAGATGGGCTTCGTCACCGGATGGCGGGCGACAAAGATCGTGCAGCAGTCCTCATACGGCAGGATCGACGTGTCAAAGGTCCCGATCTTCCGGGAAATGTCAATGATTTCGTTCTTGTCAAAGCCGATCAGCGGCCGGTAGACCGGAAGGCTCGCGACCTCGTCCGTGGTCATGAGGCTGTACATGGTCTGGCTCGCCACCTGGCCGATGCTCTCGCCCGTAACCAGCGCGAGATCATTTTCCTCCTTCGCAAAATGCTCGGCGATGCGCATCATGTAGCGCCGCATGATGATCGTGAGCTCCGCGTGCGGGCACTGATCATAAATATACAGCTGGATGTCGGTGAAATTCACCACGTGCAGCCGGACCGGCCCCGTGTACCGCGCGAGGAGCGCCGCCAGGTCCACGACCTTCTGCTTCGCCCGCTCCGAGGTGTAGGGCGGCGCATGAAAGTATACGGCATCAATCGTGACGCCGCGCTTCGCGATCATATAGCCGGCCACCGGGGAATCGATGCCGCCGGAAAGCAGAAGCATCGCCCGCCCCGCCGTGCCGACCGGCATGCCGCCCGGTCCCGGGATCACCTTCGAATAAATATATATTTTATCGCGGAGCTCCACATCAAAAAGAAGCTCCGGATGATGCACGTCGACCCTCATCTGCGGGAAATTGTCCAGGATCGCCTCGCCGAGGGCCGCGTCAACCTCCATGGAGGTCATCGGGAATTCCTTGTCCACCCGGCGGGCCTTGACCTTAAAGGTTCCGGCAAAGCCGGGATGCTCCTCGCGGATATAGGCAAGCATGTCCTCCCTGAGCCGGTCGTACCCGCCCGCATCAAAAATCATGACCGGGCAGATGCCGACGACGCCGAAGACCCGGCTTAAGGTTTCGACGGTCTCTTCGTATTTCCAGTCTCCCGCGCAGTGCACATAAATACGCCCGCGGGTTTTCACGATCTCGAACTCTCCGTCGATCCGGGAAAGCATGACACGGATCCGCTTTGCCAGCGCATCCTCGAAAAGATGGCGGTTATCGCCCTTAAGGCCGATCTCGCCGTATTTAATAAGGAAGGAATTGTACATAAAGCCTCCGTATAGGTATATTTGTTACAAGTCACTCCCGTGCCAAACACTCGCCCTAAAGGACTAGCTGCGCGTCGCTGTTTGGCACGGGCCAGCGACATAAATCAGCCTGTGTATGATTACTTCGCAATCCTGCTTAGCGCCGCCGATACCGGCGAAGCACCGGCAGAAGCTCGCCGAGCGCCCGCAGCGCTTCGTCGACCTCCTCCTCCGTGTTCAGCTCGGAAAAGCTGAAGCGCACCGAGGAGGACAGCTCCTCCCTGGAAGCCCCGATGGCCGTAAGCGTCGGGGAGCCGGCCCGCTTGTGCGAGGAGCAGGCCGAGCCGGCGGATACATAGATCCCGCGGTCTTCCAGCGAATGCTGAAGAACCTCCGCGCCGATGCCGATAAAGGCCGCGTTCACGATGTGCGGGGCTCCTTCCCGGCCGGGCATCCCGTGGATCACCACGTCCGGAAGCTCGCGAAGCCCGAGAATCAGCCGTTCCCGCAGCGCGTACATATGCTCCGTTCGTTCCGGCAAATGCTCGCCGGCCTCTTTTGCGGCGACGCCCAGGCCGGCAATGCCGGGAACGTTTTCCGTACCCGAGCGAAGCCCGCCCTGCTGGCCACCCCCGTAGATCAGGGGTTTGATCTTCACGCGCTCATTTTTATAAAGAAAGCCCGTGCCCTTGGGTCCGTGGAGCTTGTGCCCGCTCACCGTGAGCAGATCGATCCCCAGCTCCTTCGGATAAATCGGATATTTTCCGTAGGCCTGAATCGCGTCCGCGTGATACAGCGCGTCCGGACATTTGCTTTTTAATAATCTTCCGATCTCCCGGGCCGGCGTCACCGCGCCGATCTCGTTGTTGACCAGCATCATGGACACCAGGATGACCTCCGGAGACAGTTCCCGCTCGAAAGCCTCAAGGTCAAGCCGCCCCTGCCCGTCGACCGGGATCGCCGTCACCTCAAAGCCCTCGCCGGCAAGGCTCTTCAGCGCCTCCGCCACCGCCGGATGCTCCATCGCGGTCGTCAGGATCCTCCGGCCGCGCCGCGCGTAAGCCCGGGCCGCGCCGAAAAGCGCCTGATTATTCGCCTCCGTGCCGCCGGACGTAAAAAAGATTTCATTTGCAGAAACCTTTAGCGTATCGGCAATCACCTTCGCCGCGTCGCGGACATAACCCTCGGCCGTCACGCCCATCCGGTGCAGGGAGGAGGGATTTCCGTAATCCTCCGTCATCACCCGCAGAGCCGTCTGCGCGGCCGCGGGAGAGACGACGGTCGTCGCCGCGTTGTCAAAATAGATTTCCCGCATGAAGCCTCCTATCGTTTACGCCCCAATGTTCAGCTTGCTGACCGAGCCAAGCATCGGCCCGTCTTTTTCGGACATTCCGGTCACGTTGACCGTAGCGAAATACAGCGGTGACCGGCTGCTTTCGTCCGGCTCCCGGACTTCACAGAAAATGAAATGGTCCGCGACATTTCCGAGGCCGTCCACATAATCTCCCAGATAACCCAGCCCAATGTATTCCTGCTGGCCCGGAGCACGCTCCACGGCCTCCATAAAGGCCTCGGCGACCTCCGGATTCTCACGCACATCGACGGGGCCTTTGTTCACAACAAATGTATTCCTCGCGCTTTCAAAAAGAAGCGGTTGGTCACTGATGATATCGGCTCCGCCGGAATTGTCCTCATAGACGTAGACCGTCGCATAGAACATGTTTTCATCAGCCGTCTCCCTGCAAAATAAACAATAATTGATGCCGGAGACGATCTGGGTCGCCAGCAAAGCAATGCTTTCATATTTTGCGACGATAGTTTTTTTCTGTGCGCGTTCCAGCGCGGCGACAGCCCGCTGAAGCATTTCTTCTGTATTCGGATCATCCCGGTCATACACCCGCCAGCCATTGATAAACACCGGCTTCCGGACGGTTTCAGACTCCGAGCTTTCCGAGTAGGAGCCTCCAGGCGCGGGAATGTCGCCGGACGACCCCTGATCTGATGTCGCAGGAGTCACGGATGAAGTCTGGGACGTCTCCTGACCGCCGCAGCCAAAGGTACCGGCCAGAAGGCATGCGGTCAGAAGAAAAACCGCGCTCTTTCTAAAAATTCGATTTTTCAAAGCATCTTCCTCCCTCTTCCCACGGTTTTACAAAGCGACAAGAACCGATAACCTTCATTGTAGCACAAAATCACGGCACATGGAACACCCACGCGCCGCGAAAATGCATTTTCACAGATTTTTCTTTTTTTGTCTCACCGTTCACAGCAGCATTTAATTGACGCCGGGTTCACCTCTCCAAAACATACGAGAGAATGCCCAGCGCCGTGATCGCGGCGGTCTCGGTGCGGAGGATCCGGCGGCCAAGCGTCACGATCTGAGCGCCATTGGCCTCAGCCAGCGCGGCCTCCTCCGGATCAAATCCGCCCTCGGGCCCGATGAAGACCGCGACCGGCTCTCCCGCGCGGATGCCGCCGAGCACCGCCCGCGTGCGGTCAATGCCCTCGGCGCACTCATAGGGAAACACGATCCTGCCGCCGGCGGCCCTTGCCTCGGCAACGGACTTCGGGAAATCCCGAACCTGCGCGACCTCCGGGATGAGAGCCCGCTTTGACTGCTTGGCGGCCGCCTCCGCAATGCTCTGCCAGCGGGCGACCTTCGCCGCCGCCTTTTTCTCGTCCAGCTTCACCACCGTCCGCCGGGTCCGCACCGGCACGATCCGGAAAGCCCCCAGCTCCACGGCCTTCTGGATCACCAGCTCCATCTTGTCGTATTTCGGCAGCCCCATATAGAGGGTGATCCTGTTCGGAAGCTCCGCCCCGGACATCTCGGAAAAAAGCACCTCCGCGACTATGGATTCCCCGAAGGTCTCCAGGATCCGGCAGGTATAGACCCGCCCCGCCTCGTCCGCCGCCTCGAAATCCTCTCCCGCGCGAAGCCGGAGGACGTTGCGGATGTGGTTCACATCCTCCCCTTCGATCGTGATCCTCCCGTCCGCGACCTGTCCGCTGCTCACAAAAAACCGATGCATTCTCCCTCCCTCTCTTCCTTCCGGCCTCATTCTTCGATCATTCCCCCCGGATTCTACAAGCTTTTAGCAGATCCATTCTTTTTCAGCTTTCCCCTGCGCCTGCTTTGTTATAAATTCTCCGCGCAGCTCCAATAATAGCAAATCCAGCGTTCTTCAGCTTTCTTCCGGCCTCGTCCTGCGATAATTCCTCCCGGATCCTCTGAGATGATCGCAGCCCCTTTTCTTTAAGGAGCCATCAATTCTTCCTCGCGGCGATCGACATCCACTCGCCCATCGTGGTTTCTTCGAGGATCGTGAAATCCGCCTCCCGCATCGCCTCCCGCACAAGATCCGCGTGGGTGATGAGGATCCCCGAGGTGACATACACGCCGCCCTTCTTAATGTGCCGCGGCACCGCCGGTGTGATGCCCGCCAGAATCTCGGCGATGATATTTGCCAGAACAAGGTCATAGCCATCCCCCGCCGCCGCCTTCACCGCTTCATTTGTCGCAATATCTCCCAGGATAAACCCAAACCTTTCCCGGCAAATTTCATTTTTCGAGAGGTTTTCCTCAAGCGCCGCAGGAACATTCGGGTCGAGGTCCGTGGCAAAGACATACGAGGCGCCGAGCTTTGCCGCGAGCATGCCGAGGATCCCGCTGCCCGTGCCGATGTCGAGCACCCGGTCGCCGGGCTTTAAATATTTTCGCAGTCCGGCGATCGCAAGCTGCGTCGATTCGTGCGCCCCCGTTCCGAAGGCCGTCCCCGGATCGATGTGCAGCACCACGTCCTCATCGCCGTCCCCGGCCTCCTCCCAGGACGGAACGATGCGGACCCCGCTTACCGAAAACTGATGAAAATAATTTTTCCAATTGTTCACCCAGTCCTCCTCGCCGGTGACATCAGCCGTGATCGTTCCCTCGCCGATGTCGCAGTACGACGCGATCTCCGCGAGCCCCTCGCGCACCCTCGCGAGCACCTCCTCCGGATCCGCCTGCAGGATCTCCCGCTCCCGCCGGTCGCTCTCCGACTCGCCGTCCCGCGCGATCGGCCCGGTTCCCGGATCATAAGCCTCCGAGACCAGCCCCTCGCCGGGACTCTTCTTTAAATAGAAGGAAATCTCCGCGAGGTGGTCATTTTCCGGCGGCTCCGGCACCACATCGCCGAAATAGCCGCCATTTTCCGCCGCCGTCACGGGCACCTTGTCCTCGATCTCGACCCCGATAATTCCCATTTCGCTCAGCATATAGCCGATCAGATCCTCCGCCGCCTCCGTCGTGTGGATCGTATACTTCGTCCATTCCATAAAAAACGTCCTCCAGTCACAATATGCGTTTCTGGTCACACGGTGACCAGAAACGAAGGCGTTTCGCAATAAAATCGCCCTGCGGGCGATGGCACGCCTCAGTGTACAGAAAACAGTCCATGCCTTAGCATCCAGCAGAAACGTCCAGTGGACGTTTCTGTCGGAGTGGGCGTTTCTGTCGGAGTGGACTGTTTTTAAGTGAAACGCAGGTCAACGACAAAACATAATTCTATGGTTCATACACAGGCTGATTTATGTCGCTGGCCCGTGCCAAACAGCGACGCGCAGCTAGTCCTTTAGGGCAAGTGTTTGGCACGGGCGTGACTTGTAACCAATCTGCTCCTATCATACAACCTCCGGCGCAGTCTGGCAAGAGGACGGTTCTTTTGTCACCTCTACATGTTCGTATGTCGTTACTCTGTTCACTCTGTTCACAGCAACGATGGCGTTTTGCAATTAAATCGTCCTTCGGACGATGGCACGCCTCAGTGTACAGACAACAGTCCTGTAAACTGTTGTCTGTGAAACGCAGGTCAACGACAGAATAGAAATCCGTGATCTATACCGAGCTGTTTTTTGTCACCAGCCCGCAGGCCTTCCATGCTTTTGACCAAGTGACTGACCGCTACATCCACCGCTTCACGAGAATGACGGCGGATACCGGTCTCTCCTACAAAACAAAAGCGCAGATGATCTACGTCCAGCTCGATAAATGCCTCCGCCAGCTTAAGGAAGGCCGGAACGCGGAGTCCCCGGACAATCAACCGGATAAGATACAGGAGTGGCTCGCAATGATCGCAAATGTAAACGATGAAAAGGTGAAAGACAGGATCGCCGCGGACGAAGAACTGCAGGACATCCGCGCCGAGGCCGCCGGTATGATCCAAGAGTGGTCTCGGAAACCCTGTGAAAAAGTAGGGTGATTGACCCGGATAGGGCACCCAGACACACTTGGAGCGTCAAGAG
>CACZBB010000029.1 GCA_902779245.1 uncultured Lachnospiraceae bacterium
TTCAGGGCAAATTCAGCCATATTTTTATACTTTCGATCAAATTTCTTATATTTTCAGCAAATATTAGGTTCTACCGCAAGTGTTAGATTTGCATCTTCCCGAGTTTGCCACTTAACCAGATGAACTGGAATAAAAAAATTTAAAAAAAGCAAGGAATTCCCTTGCTTTTTTTGTGTTCTTATGATATAATAACTTTGTAGGTCTATAGGTCTATTTCTGTGAGGTCATTTATGTTTGTAGAATCTTTTATCAATAACGGAAAACCTTATCTACGTCTTGTTCAGTCCGTCCGTATCACGAAACCTGACGGTAAAAAGGTTCCCCAGAAACAGGTTGTCTTTAACATCGGTCCTTTAGATCGGTTTGACGATGGTCAGCCTGAATATCTTGATCGTCTGAAAAAATCATTTAAGGCTGGAAATCCGCTTATTCCGTCCCTTCTTCCGTTCTGCAGCTCTGACGCAAAGCCAGCCGAAACGTATCGGTTTACTATTCGTGAAGGAAGTCCTGATTGCATTGGTCATCCGAAACTCTTCTGTCATCTGCTTCTTGAACGGATCCTTGAGGAACTTGGCCTCCGCAACTTCTTTGCTTCCTACAAAGGCTTTACGAAGATTGAATACGACGTCTATGGCTTCGCAAAACTTCTGCTCTTTGGGAGACTTCTTAATCCTGCATCCAAGTGTGCAACTGTCCGGCAGAATGATGATTATTACGAGCCGATCCTGAAAGATTTTAATCCGGATAATGTCTACGATACCCTATCTTTTATTGCAGAGAATAAAGACAGGATCATACGTCGGATCAACACGAATATGGTTAAAAAAGCAGGACGTTCTCCCAATGTCATCTATTATGATGTGACAAACTTCTACTATGAGATTGAAGAGGCCGATGAAGACGTCCTGGATGAAGAAGGCATTGTCATAGAAAAAGGCCTGAGAAAATTTGGCGTTTGCAAAGAAGAACGGCATCAGCCAATCGTTCAGATGGGCCTGTTTATGGATGATGACGGCATTCCCATTGCGATAGAATCTTTTCCTGGAAATACGCTGGATCATCTGACACTTCGTCCGGCCATGAAAAAAACGATAGATAACCTCGAATTCTCCCGCTTCATCCTCATTGCTGACAGGGGCATCTGCAACTACATGAACCTGCTTCATCTTTTGGATGCCGGAAATGGTTATATCGTATCTAAGAGCCTCCTGAAGAGTACGAAGGCAGAACAAAAATGGACTTATGATGATGAGGGTTATATTGAGGTTAGTCCGGATTTTAAATATAAATCCCGCATTTTGAAAAGGGATGTAAAGGATGAAAATGGCAACTCCCGCAAGGTGGAGGAACGGGTAGTTGTTTACTGGAGCAGTAAGTTTGAAAAGCGCAGCATAAGAGAGAACAAAAAGTTCCTGGATTTTTTGCAGAAACTGGAGAAATCCCCTTCCAGTTTCCGTATCACAGCGCTTCAATCCAAAGCCCTCAAAAAGTTCATGAAGAAAGAGTATGTTAACACCAAAACAGGAGAAGCTCTCAATTCATCAGATATTAGGGGATTTGTAGACTTTGATAAGGTCGCAGAATACAGAAAGAGTATGGGGTATTATCAGATCGTGACATCTGAGCTGACTATGGATCCGCAGACAGTTATTGATAAATATCATGGTCTGACACAGATTGAAGATCAGTTCCGGGTAATGAAGGGTGATCTGGAAACCCGTCCACTCTATGTAAGAACTCCGGAGCATGTGAATGCACACCTTTTGATTTGTATGGTCGCTTTAATCATGATGAGGATCATACAGAAAAGGGTCCGTGACTTGGATGTGGAAAAGAAAGCCGATGTCTATTGGAATGTAGGTATGAGCGGGGAAAGAATTCAGAAGGCACTTAATAAATGGAAAGTAGATACGCTTCCCGACGATCTGTACCGCTTCATGGATGTGGATGACCCCGACCTGGCGCTGATACTACGGGCATTTGATATAGAGATCCCGGCTAAACTCTATAGACGGGCGGAACTGAAGGCTATCAAAACCGGTACAAAGATTTTCGTGTAGGTTCTTAGGAGTAGGTATATGTTTTCAAAAATCTCAAAGCCTGAATATTAGCGGAAAAATCAATGTATATAAGGAGAACGGAGCCTTTCCAGGCTCCGTTCTGCTCTCATTAAGTGGCAAACTCGGGGAATAGCACAAGCCCGCCGCAGTGGCAAGCTTGCGCCCGGGTTTTGTCACAGGATACACGAAAACGCTTGAGATGTCACGCATTCAGGGCAAATTCAGCCATATTTTTATACTTTCGATCAAATTTCTTATATTTTCAGCAAATATTAGGTTCTACCGCAAGTGTTAGATTTGCATCTTCCTGCATCTTCCAAGGACACCGAGACCGCCCTTTTAAAGCTTTTGGGCTTATTTTCTGAAGCTTCTTTGGGCTGACCGTAAACCCAAACTGCCCTTTTGAAACTTTTGGGCTTATTTTCTGAAGCTTCTTTGGGCTAGCAGTAAGCCCAAAACGCCCTTTTGAAGCCTTTGGGCTTATTTTCTGAAGCTTCTTTGGACTGGCCGTAAGCTCAAACTGCCCTTTTGAAGCTTTTGGGCTTATTTTCCCGGCCTTTCGACAAGCCGCCGTAAGCCCAAACCGCCCTTTTGAAGCTTCCGGGCTTATTTGCCCGAACAAGCGCCCGAACAGTGGCGCTCAGAATTGTGTTAAACTTCGCACAGTGGGACAACTAACCTGTCCCCGAGTGCCCCCTGAGCGCATGTGCTGAGCGTGCAAACCCCGCCGGTCTTTCGATCCGGCGGGGTCTTGTTAAAACATATATCAACTTATTTCGTCACCGAGGTGAGATGCCAGATATCCCGGACATACTCTTCGATGGTGCGGTCGGAGGAGAACTTGCCGGCGCAGGCGGTGTTCATGAGCGCCATTCTCGCCCAGCCCAGACGGTCGTTATAGGCTTCCTGCACCCTCTCCTGCGCCTCGGCGTAGGGGCGGAAATCCGCGAGGATGAAGTACTGGTCCGGACGGCCGAACATATTGGTGAGCAGCGAATCATAGAGATCCTTGAACATCCTCGTATCGGAGTCGAAGGTTCCGTTAATCATCTGCGTGAGCACCTGACGGATCTGCGCGTCGTTGTTGAAAATGTAATTCGGGTTGTAGCCGCCCTGTTTCTCGTAGTGAATGACCTCGTCCGAGGAAAGGCCGAAGATGAAGGCATTTTCCTTACCGACCTCCTCGACGATCTCCACGTTCGCGCCGTCCATCGTGCCCAGCGTCGGGGCTCCGTTCAGCATGAACTTCATGTTGCCGGTGCCGGAAGCCTCCTTCGAGGCCGTCGAGATCTGCTCGGACACATCCGCCGCCGCAAAGATCAGCTCGCCGTTGGAAACCTTGTAATCTTCGATAAAGACGACCTTCATCTTCCCGCGCAGCGCCGGATCGTTGTTCACGACATTGGCCACGGAATTGATCAGCTTGATGATGAGCTTCGCGTTCTTGTAAGCGGCCGAAGCCTTCGCCCCGAAAATGAACGTCCGCGGGTAGAAGTCCATCTCCGGATGCTCCAGAAGCTGGTTGCGAAGATACATGATATGCAGGATATTGAGGAGCTGCCGCTTGTATTCATGCAGACGCTTAACCTGCACGTCAAAGATTGAATACGGATCCACCTCGATGCCGTTGTGCTCCAGGATATAGTCCGCGAGGCGCTTCTTGTTCTTATGCTTGATGCTCATGAACTCCTGCAGGGAGCGCGGATCGTCCGCGTACACCTTCAGCTGCTCCAGCATGGAAAGGTTCGTCACCCAGCCCTCGCCGATCTTCTCGGTGATCCAGTCCGCGAGCAGGCGGTTGCCGTGAAGAAGGAAACGGCGCTGCGTGATGCCATTGGTCTTATTATTAAACTTCTCCGGCATAAGCTCATAGAAATCCTTGAGAACCGCTTTCTTAAGGATCTCGGTATGGAGCGCTGCGACGCCGTTCACCGAGTGGCCGCCCACGATCGCGAGGTTCGCCATGCGCACCTTGCCGTCATAGACGATCGCCATCGACCGGGCCTTCGACTCGTCATTCGGATAACGTCCGCGCACCTCACTCAGGAAGCGGGCGTTGATCTCCTCGATGATCTGGTAGACACGCGGAAGAAGACGCGAGAACAGCTCGATCGGCCATTTTTCAAGCGCCTCGGCCATGATCGTATGGTTCGTGTACGCGCAGGACGCAGTCGTCAGCTCCCAGGCCTTGTCCCAGCCATAATGATACTCGTCCATGAGCAGGCGCATCAGCTCCGCGACCACCATCGCCGGATGCGTATCATTCATCTGGAACGCGCATTTGTCGGGAAGGTTGTCCAGCGTGTTGTACTGCTTCAAATGCTTGACCAGCGCGGTCTGGAGGGACGCGGAAATGAAGAAGTACTGCTGCTTTAAGCGGAGCTCCTTGCCGGCGGGGTGGTTGTCGTTCGGGTACAGGACCTCGGTGATCGTGCGGGCGAGGTTGTTCTGCTCGACCGCCTTGGCATAATCGCCCCGGTCAAAGGAGGACAGCTCGAAGTTCACGATCGCCTCGGCATCCCAGATCCGCAGCGTGTTCACGACGCCGTTCTTAAAGCCCACGATGGGGATGTCATAGGGAACCGCGAGAACCGAGGAATAGTTCTCGTAGATATATTTGTACTGTTTGGTCTCCGGATCATACTCGGTCCGGGTATTGCCGCCGAAACGGACTTCTTTGGCATGCTCCGGGCGCTTAAGCTCGAAGGGATAGCCGTGCTTGAGCCAGTCGTCGGGCTTTTCGACCTGGAAGCCGTTCTGGATCTTCTGCCGGAACATCCCGTAGTGGTAGCGGATGCCGCAGCCGTAGGCGTGATAGCCGCCGGTCGCGAGGGAATCCAAAAAGCACGCCGCAAGCCGGCCGAGGCCGCCGTTGCCAAGCGCGGGATCCGGCTCCTGATCCTCAAGGGCGTTGAGGTCAAGCCCCAGCTCCTCCAGCGCCTTCCGCACACCGTCGTACTCGCCGAGGTTCAGCAGGTTGTTGCCGAGCGCGCGCCCGATCAGGAACTCCATCGAGAGATAATAGACGATCTTCGTCTGATTTTCCTCAAACCGCTTGCAGGAATCCATCCAGACATTGATGATCTCCGTCTCGATAACGTTGGCCACCGCCTGGAAGATCTCCTGCTGTGTGGCATCCTCAAGATCCTTCCTGTATAACTGACGGATGCTGCTCTTGACATCCTCCTTGAACCTCGCCTTGTCGAACTTCCCGAAAAGCATCCGGGCAATCGCTGATTTTCTTTCAGCCATCTGCACTCCTTTCCTGGCGGCTTTGCTCAGAAATTGCCGCCTCCGATGTCGCTGTGCTTCATTTTACTGCTTTTTCACGCCCATGGTCACGGCTTCGCCGTTGATCTTCCAGTCCTTAACGTACCCGTCGGTCTCGCCGAGGACGATCTCGTCCGCCAGGACATCCCGGCAGATCGCCGCCTCGTTGGCCTTCATGACGCCCTCGATCTTCTCATTGCCCTTCGCGTATACCTTCACGCGGTCCATGACCTCGAAGCCGGCCTCCTTGCGCATGGTCTGGATCTTGGAGATCAGCTCGCGGACAAAGCCCTCCTCGATGAGCTCGGGCGTGAGCTGCTTGTCGAGAACCACCGTCACGCGCCCGTCGGAGGCGGACTCGAAGCCCTCCGACTTCGCCGTGTCGATGAGAAGATCCTCCGTGAGCAGCTCAACGGTGTTCCCGTTGATGTCGAAGGTCAGCTTGCCTTCCTGATCAAGCTCTTTCTTCGCCTTTGCCCCGTCGAGCTCCGCAAGAGCCTTGCGGATGCCGCCGAGGAGCTTCCCGTATTTCGGCCCGACGGTCTTGAGCTGCGGCTTGAAGGTGTAGCTGATGAAGCTGTCCGCGTCCTCGGTCTCCTCCATCCCCTTGATATTGAGCTCGTCGAGGACGATCGCCTTGTAGAAGTCCGGCAGGACAAAGCCCGCCTTGACCAGCATCCGGGCGATGGGCTGGCGATTCTTGATGCCGCTCTCATTTCGCGCGGCGCGGCCAAGCACCACGATGTCGAGGACGTGGTTCATATTGGCCTCCATCTCCGGATCGATGAAGGCTTCATTTGCCGTCGGATAATCCGTCAAATGCACGCTTTCGGGGGCATCGGCATCGACGGAGCATACAAGATTCCGATAGATCTCTTCGGCCATGAACGGAACCATCGGCGCGGCGAGCTTCGATACGGTCACGAGGCAGGTCCAGAGAGTCATGTAGGCGTTGATCTTGTCCTGCTCCATGCCCTTCGCCCAGAAGCGGCTGCGGCTCCGGCGGACATACCAGTTCGAGAGGTCGTCGACGAAGGCCTGCAGAGCCTTCCCGGCCTCGGGGATCTTGTACGCGGCAAGGTCCGCGTCCGTCTCGCGGATCGTGGTGTGGAGCCTGGAGAGGATCCACTTGTCCATGACGGAAAGCTTCTCATAGTCGAGGCTGTATTGCGTCGGGTCGAACTGGTCGATCTCGGCGTAAAGCACGTAGAACGCGTAGGTGTTCCAGAGCGTTCCGAGGAACTTGTTCTTGCCCTCCTGCACGGCCTTGTCGTAGAAACGGCTCGGAAGCCAGGGCGCGGAGTTCACGATGAAGTACCAGCGGATCGCGTCGGCGCCGTGACGGCCGAGCGCGTCCATCGGATCGATGGAATTGCCCTTGGACTTCGACATCTTCTGCCCGTTTTCGTCCTGCACCAGTCCGAGGACGATGACGTTCTTGAAGCAGGGCTCATCGAAGAGGAGCGTCGAGATCGCGTGCAGGGAGTAGAACCAGCCGCGGGTCTGGTCGACGGCCTCGCTGATGAAGGCGGCCGGGAACTGGGCCTTGAAAAGCTCCTGGTTCTCGAACGGATAGTGGTGCTGGGCGAAGGGCATCGAGCCGGAGTCAAACCAGCAGTCGATGACCTCCGGAACCCTGTGCATTTTTCCGCCGCAGCAGGGGCAGGTCAGCTCGACGCGGTCGATAAAGGGCTTGTGGAGCTCGATCTCGTCCGGGCAGTTGGTCGATTTTTCCTTCAGCTCGGCCTTCGAGCCGATCGCGGTCTGCTTGCCGCAAACGTCGCAGATCCACACCGGCAGCGGCGTGCCCCAGTAGCGGTCGCGGGAGAGCGCCCAGTCCTGGATGTTCTCCAGCCAGTCGCCAAAGCGCCCCTCGCCGATGCTCTTCGGGATCCAGTTGATCTTCTTATTATTCGCGACCAGCTTGTCCTTCACCGCCGTCATGCGGATGAACCAGGACTCGCGGGCGTAGTAGATGAGCGGGGTGCCGCAGCGCCAGCAGTGCGGATAATCGTGCTCGAACTTCGGCGCGGCGAAGAGGAGCCCGCGCGTCTTGAGGTCCTTCAGGACCTCCGGATCCGCGGAGACCGCGCCGTTTTCCATTTCTTTTTCGGTGGGCTTGCACCGCATGCCGGCAAATGGCGTTTCGGGCGTCATTTTTCCCTGGGCGTCGACGAACTTTAAAAGCGGCAGATCGTATTTCCGGCCGATTCTCGCGTCGTCCTCGCCAAATGCGGGCGCGATGTGGACGATGCCGGTACCGTCGGTCATCGTGACGTAGGTATCGCAGGTGACGAAGTGGGCTTTCTTGCCCTGGGCCGCGGCCGCTTCGGCGGCGCAGTCATAGAGCGGGACGTACGCAAGGCCTTCGAGGTCACTTCCCTTGCAGGTTTCCAGGACCTCATAGTCCTCGCCGAGGATCTTTTCCGCGAGGGCTTCCGCCAGAACGAAAACTTCCTCCCCGGCCTTCACCTTCACGTAGGTTTCGTCCGGGTTCACGCAGAGCGCGCAGTTGGAGGGCAGTGTCCACGGCGTGGTCGTCCACGCAAGGAAGGAATAGTCTCCGTCCTTCGCCCGGAAGCGGACGACGGCGGAGCGCTCCTTGAGCGCCTTGTAGCCCTGCGCCACCTCGTGGCTCGAGAGCGGGGTCCCGCAGCTCGGGCAGTAGGGGACGACCTTGTAGCCCTTGTAGAGGAGGCCCTTGTCGAAGATCTGCTTGAGCGCCCACCATTCGGATTCAATGAAGTCGTCGTGGTAGGTGACGTAGGGATTGTCCATGTCGGCCCAGAAACCGACGATCTCGGAAAATTCCCGCCACATGCCCTCATACTTCCAGACCGATTCCTTGCACTTCTTGATGAAGGGCTCTACGCCGTATTCTTCGATGGCTTCCTTGCCTTCGATGCCGATTTCTTTCTCGACTTCGATCTCCACCGGGAGTCCGTGCGTGTCCCAGCCGGCTTTTCTCGGAACCATCTCCCCCTTCATGGTATGATACCGGGGAATCATGTCCTTGATGACTCTGGTCAGCACGTGCCCGACGTGGGGCTTGCCGTTCGCCGTGGGCGGGCCGTCGTAGAACATATACGTCGGGCAGCCCTCCCGCTGCAGAATGCTCTTGCGGAAAATGTCATTTTCCACCCAGAATTTCGCGGTTGCTTTTTCGCGGTCCACGAAATTCATGTCCGTGTCCACTTTCTTGTACATCGCGCCTCTCCTTTCTCGTCAGATTGGCTTTGCCGGTTGACAGTGTCTTTGGAGGCGCGGGATTCGCGCTTCCTTTTATATAGAAGTGAAGTATTTGCATAGTTCACTTGCTACCAAATATATATATGCGGCCGGGGAGCCGGCAGATGTTTTGCAGCGCCGAACCATAGGGAGGGGCAGTCGGGCAGATGCAACTTTTTTCGCATCGTCGTCCTTCTCCGACTCAGCTTTCTTTGGGGCGGGCGGGCTTGTTTTTGGCTCTCGCGCGGATTTCCTCCGCCTCGTCCTCGCCGATCATTTTCGTGGTTTTGATGGCAAAGTATTCGCTGTCCTTGTCCTGGCGGATTCGGATCTTGCTTTTGACATATCCGTGCTCCGGGCAGTGGCCCACCGCCACCTGGTTGCGGCCGTTTTCCGGATGCCAGGCTACGCGTCGTTTAACATTTTTTCCGCACTCGAAGCACCGTACCGCCGTCACGCCCCGGTCGGCCAGCAGCGCATCCCGGCCGGGATACGCGCTGGAGATGAATTTTTCGTAGGTTTCGTATCGAAGCCGGATTTCTTCTTCTTTTGTCTTCGGGTTTCGGTAGCAGTCGATGGAGTAATTCGCCCGGATGCACGCCGGCGGAATGCGCTGCAGAATTCTTGCCGTGTACACGGCATCCTCCAACGCTTCATGAAAGCCGCCTTCGTCCTCGATGCTCAGAAAATCGACGGCGTAGGAGAGCGCCCGGCGATCCTTCCGCGTCTCAAAGGTGATCGCGAAAAGCTTCTGCACGTCTTCATAGAGGATCGGGCCCGGAAGGAGGTTTCCGATGCGGAAGTAGTCGAGGTTTCTCTGCAGCTCGGTGAGATCTGTGGTTCCCCAGATGCAAAATCTCGGCTCCTCGCCGCACCATTCGAGAAATTCTTTTGCGACATCCCGGAAAGGCCGGCCTTCCTGCATCAGCCGCTTCATCGTCAGGTGAATGACCTTCCGCGTCTGGTAGTGGATCTGGCGGTATACCGCCGGCCGGATCAGCGCGTGGTAGGTGTCCAGGATATCCAGCCGCTCGCTCAGCTTGACCGCCCCGATCTCGATGATTTCAAATGGAAGCCTGGGGTTCGCGAAATCCTTACCCATCGGGCACTGGTTCCATTCCAGGTCAAAGACAATATATTCCATGTGCCCCCCAATCTCCATAAGGCATCAAATGCGTGATTTTTTTATTATACTCCCTTCCACCGCGCTTGTCACGAAATTTTATGACCAGTTGCCCGGGCGGGCAGCCGGAGCGCCCCGCCCGGCGGATCCCATCGTCAGGCGTCCATATATTATATATATCTTTCAATGTATGTGTATTAACAATGTATACATGCACAGATGTGAGGAGTTTTATGGATTTTTGTGTTAAAATTGTATAAAAGTGCGGCGCGGATTTCTTAAAGATTTGACCGATTGATTGCCGCCTAAGAGAAACGGTGAAAATTTGGCAAATATCCAAACAGGAGGTTACCATGCTTCATTCTTTTACGCGCAATTATAACGATTTATCGACGGACGCCGGGTTTCAGTTTGAATTTTACTGCGACTGCTGCGGGAACGGCGTAAAGAGCTCCTTTGTGGAATCGACGACCTACCGCAAAAAGAAAAAGACCGAGCGGTTCGGCGGCATTTCGTCCGCGATCGGCGGTTTTCTCGGCGGCGTCGGCGGCAATATCGGCTATGCCCTTGAGCGGGGCAGCCATATCGTCGGCAACAATCTGGACGACCGCTCCCCGCAGTGGCGGCGCGAGCAGGAGGCCGCCTTCGACGCAGCGCAGGAGGAGGTCAAGCCCCAGTTCTGCAAATGCCCCGCCTGCAACAAATGGGTGGACGCGGATTGCTGGAACGAGGATGAGGGTCTTTGCATCGAGTGCGCGCCGCGGGAAGCGAGCTATGTCGCGAAAGCCCGGAACCAGGCCATGCGCCGCAACATCGACGAGGCGGCCGAGAGCGCGACCGTCTGGCAGGGCAAGATCGAGACCCGCACGACCGTCTGCCCGAGCTGCGGAAAACCCGCCGGCAACGGCAAGTTCTGCAACTTCTGCGGCTCCCCGCTCGGAACCCAGCGCTGCCCGAACTGCGGCGCGCAGGTCGCCCTGGGACTCAAGTTCTGCGGCGAGTGCGGCTCCCCCATGGCAAAATCCGGCAAATGCCCGAATTGCGGGCACGAGAACGAGCCGGGCATGAAGTTCTGCGGCGAGTGCGGAACCAAGCTGTAAGCCTATGAAGTACACGGCGAATTTCCGGGTCGCGGACCGGCCCGAACGAAAAGACGCGCAGATTTCCATCGACAAGGAAGGCCTCACCCTCGGCGGGGCCTTTGTCGATTATGCGGATATTGAAAAGCTCCGCCCGATCAGCCACCGGGTCTTTATCGACATGGCCGGCGGCTATACCATCGAGATTTCCATGCTGGGCTTCTCCTATGACGGCTTCTGGGAAGAGCTCGTGAACACCTTTGGCAAAAGATCCCTCGATTCCCTGTTTCTTGAGGAGCCTCTCTCGATGGACTGCGAGGGAGAATACGAGCTGCCGGCCGGCGATGGCCGGGCTCCGGAACGGGGGCGCGGGCACATCCTGCTCTATCCGGATTCCGTGTGCATCCTGCCGGACAGCAGCCATGCGGTGCGGATCCCGCTCTGTTTCACGCAAGCCTTCGAACAGAAGGGCTACTGGCTGCAGCTTTCCCTGGTAACGGGCGAGACCTACGGCCTCGGCCGGATGGGCTACGACACCCAGCCCTTCATGGATCGCTGCGAGGCGTTTCTCCGCAAGGCGAAGAAAGACCGCGTCGCGAAGATCAAGGCGATCACCCAAAACCCGCCGGAGGCGCGTTCTTCGGGCAGCGACGAGGGCGAAGCCGCGGCGGCCGCCCCGCGGCAGTTCCCGGAGACGTCCGGACACAAGGACGGCGGCGCCCTGCCCTCTCCCTTCACCCACTGCGGCATATTCCGCACCTACGCGGATGAGGGCTGCTGGATGGCGGCCTTCGGCTCATCCCGCTGCGCGGTGGAGCTTTTTACCGGCGAGCAGGCCGCCACGTACCTTTACCATTATCAGGACCGGCAGGCCTTCCTGTTCCGGCTGGAAATGGCGATGGAGGCCGTCGGCACGCACCGGGAGATCATTTTCCTCGACGAGGAGCAGCTTGCCGACAAGCCCCTCTACCGCATGGCCCTGCACAGAAGCCCCGCCGTCCGTTTTCTCCGCTCCTGCTCCGCCGGCCGCATCATCCACACCGCCGCCCACGCGCAGAAGCTCGCGGAATTCCTCGCTTCGGACACCTGATTCTTAACCCTTATCTTAGATTCTCTTTAGAAATTTAATACTTCTTTTCGGGGGAGAACATATCTTTTACACAGATGTCTTTTATACTCTTATTCAAGATAGTCAAACAGCCACCGACTATCCACTATCTCCCCCCTCATGAAACGAAGAAGAGAGCCGAAGGGCTCTCTTTTTCGTTGTCCGCGTATTCTTACATCTCCCGGTTTTTTCACCGCTGTCTCAGACTTTCTTAAGAAATTTTAGGATTCTTTTGTAGAATAAACATATTCCGAACACAGGTATCCTCTATACTCTTACTCAAGATAGTCAAACAGCCACCGACTATCCACTATCTCCCCCCTCATGAAACGAAGAAGAGAGCCGAAAGGCTCTCTTTTTCGTTGTTCATCTATCCGGCCCGGGTGTGAGCAGCGGCATCTCCCTTTACCTCCAGAAGATCCACAGGTATACATACGCCGTGGCGACGGCCACCAGCGTGAACGGCACGCCGATGCGCATAAAGTCCCCGAACGAGACCTCGTTCCCCTCCTTGCGGAGCAGGCCGACCCCGGCGATATTTGCCGAGGCTCCGATCGGCGTGAGATTCCCGCCGAGCGTCGCGCCGGAGAGCAGGCCGAAGAACAAAAGATGCGGCGAGACGCCCATCAGCCCGGTCACCTTCGTCAGCACCGGCAGCATGGTCGCCACATACGGGATATTATCCACAAAGGCCGAAATCACGACCGACCCCCACACGATCACCGTATACAGCACGAAAAGATTGCTCCCGCCCACCGAGGCGATAAAGCCGGCAAGATCATCAATGATCCCGACCTCCGTGATGCCCTGGATAACCAGGAACAGCCCGGTAAGCAGAAGAAGCGTCTCAAAGTCCACGGACTTGACGGCCTCCCGGATCCGCTTTTTGTTCATGTTTTTCGCGAAATCATAAACGATTGAGGCAAATGCAAGCCCCACGCAGATGAAGCCGTTGGTCAGCTCCGGTCTGCCCGGAATGAAGGAGGCCGCGATGAGGAGGACGACCACGGCCACGAGGAAAAGCGCCGGGACCGGATCCTTCACCTTCGCCGTATGCTCCGCCTTCACCGGCGCGCGGTCCTTCCGGAACAGGAACATCATGACCGGGACGGTCGCGAGCGCCCCGAGCTCCACGGCAAAGAAGATGCCCGGCCGCCCGTTCATCCAGAAGAAATCCAGAAAATCCATTTTCGCGTACGCGCCGAGGAGGATTGAGGTGGTGTCGCCGACCAGTGTCGCCGCGCCCTGCAGGTTCGAGGAAACCGCGATCGCCAGGATCATCGGCACCGGATTGATCTTCAGCTTTTTGCAGATCGCCATGCCGACGGGCGCGACCATAACGACGGTCGCCACATTGTCGATGAAGGCTGAGATCAGACCGGCAAACAGCGACATCCAGATCGTCACCCACATGACATTTTTCGAGTGGTCAAGAAGGATCTCCGCGAGCCTGGCCGGCATCTGGGATTCAATAAAGTAATAGACCACGACCATGGTCCCGCCCATCATCATAAGGACGTTCCAGTTGATCGACGAGAGGATTTTTCCAAATGGCAGGATCCCGGTCACGAGATACGCCGCCGCGACCGACAGCGCCGCGAACACCCGCCACTTTGGCTTTCCGATCATCACCGCGTACATCAAAACAAATAAAACTATCGCCAGAGCCTTCATCTCCAAACCCCTTCCCGGCAGTCGTCAAGTTTCTAAATAATATCTTGGTTCGGGCGTCGACGCACCCGATTCACGGATGGTTTCGTGCTTTTACAGACAGCAGGTACCTGAGATGCCGAAGCCCGTCCGGCAGGGCGCGGAGCTTTGATCTTCTCTCTTTTTGCGGACATCTCCGAAGAGGAACCGGCGCCTGACCGATCCGAAGCCCTTCCTTCGCCGCGAGGGCGATCATTTCCGAGGCGAATTCCATCCCGGTCGTCCGAAACGGCAGCCGCCTCGCCGCGTCCCGCGTCAGCCCGCGCAGACCGCAGTGAAAATCGCGAACCTTTGTTTTTGTCACCCATCGGCCAAGAGCCGAGAGCGCGCGAACGCCAAGTCTGTGCGAGAGCGGCATCGCGCCTCTTTCGATCCCGCCGGCAAACCGGTCTCCGATGGCAAGATCGCACCTTCCGGCCGCGAGTGGCTCATACAGCCCCTGCAGATGCCGGAGATCGTAGGTCTGATCGCAGTCGCCCATACAGATCACCCGCCCGCGGCTTGCGGCGATCCCCGCCCGGAGGGCCCGGCCGTAGCCCCGGCGTTTTACCCGGATCACCCGCGCCCCGGCCCGCCTGGCCTCGTAAGCCGAGCCGTCGGAGGACCCGTTATCCGCGACCACCACCTCCCCCGAAAGAGACATTTGCCAAAAAAAAGCTTTGGCATCCTCAACGCAGGCGGCGACGGTGGACGCCTCGTTGAGGCAGGGCAGGACCACGGAAAGCTCCGGCAGATCCATCTTCAAAGAGCCTTTATCCTTTCTCACGCCGGCCGCCTTTCCGCTCCACGAGCTCGCCAAGGATCAGCGCAGCCGCCAAAAGGGCCGCCAGCTGCGCGCGGAATGTGAAAAAATAATGCAGATAGGAATGATTCGCCAGCGCAAGATACCGCAGGTACGGCACCGCGCCGACCGCGGCCAGCCGCGCGAGGAGCGCCTTGTCACAGGTCTTCCGGCGGTAAACATAGCCGACGTAGACGGCGAAAAGCAGCGCCGCGCAGGCGATAGCCGTGCCTAAGGCTCCGTAGCCCATCGGGAACACGCTCGCAAGGTTCCGGAACGGAGCGACGAGAAGCTCCTGGAAGAAACCGGCGTCGCCCGCCGCGCCGATCGTCCGCTCCTCAATATGTTCCATCACGTAGGGAAACGGATTCTCACCCATCACCGCCCCCGCGAGAAGCCATTTTGCGAGGAACATCCCCGCATAGCCGGCAAGCCAGGAAAGAGCGCGGAAGAAGAGACTTTTCCAGGACACATTTTCCTGCCCGCGGCCGATCCAGAGCAGCACAAGAAGCGGCACAAGGAGCGTCAGCGTCTCGCAGGTCAGGAAATCCAGATAGTTCGTGACCATGCCGCTTACGAGAAAGAAGACGAGCAGCGCCTCCTGCGTCTTCGGAAAACGCCGGCTGATCAACAGATGAAGCTGCGCGAGCAGAATAAGGAAGACCCAGGTATACTCCAGCGAGAGCGGCACGAGAGGGCCGGTTATCCCGACTGCTCCGATCAGCAGCCCGAGTCCGAGCGCGCGCTCCCGCCTGCGGATCAGGCGGATCAGAAGGGTCAAAAACAGTCCGCCCAGAAGGATCCCGTGCCAAAGATAAATCTGCGGCAGGGTAAGGAAGCTTGTCAGGATCCGGACAAGGCCCGCCGAGCCGTGCCAGTACCGCAGGTATTGCTGGTTCGCCGGCAGATCCTTCGTGACGGCATCGCGAAGATTCACGTTTTCGTTCTGATACGGCAGATGATAGTACTCCGACAAAAGGACGAATCGGAGCGCGTTCTCACGGTCATATTGCCACGCGATTCCAAGGAGGATCGAATCCGCGTACCGGTCGATCCGAGAGCTCAGAACGCCCGGAACGGCCGCCCCGAAAAGCTCTCCGTCACATAAATATTCCGCGGACGTCTGCATCCGCGGCCGGATCGCCTCCTTAGGAACAAGCGTGGAAAGGAGCAGAAACCCGAACAGCAAAGCTGCCGTCAGGAAAAATACCAGCGGCAGGCTAAAAAACATCTTCTGTTTTTTCGTAAGCATCCCCTCTCTGTTTCCTCCGAACAAGTTTTCAGCGAAAAATCGTTACAAGTCACTCCCGTGCCAAACACTCGCCCTAAAGGACTAGCTGCGCGTCGCTGTTTGGCACGGGCCAGTGACATAAATCAGCCTGTGTATGAA